>RKSB01000198.1 GCA_007571095.1 K189A clade bacterium
CACGACCCACACGAGAAACCGACCGAAGGTCAATTCGGCTACCCACACTGTCGTCCTGAATGCGAATGGCAATGTCATCCCGAAACCCGAACCAGAAGCTGGTGTCCGTGGCTTCAATGAGTCCGGTGCGAGGATTTGCAGTTTGAAGCGTCCAGCCAAGGCTGTTTACTGTCCTCAGTGCCTTGTCAAAGGATTGCCTGAATGTTCCGCCGGATAAAATCGGACTCAGGTCAGAATAAGCCTGCCTCTGCAACTGGGCAATTTCCGGCGTATAGGACAGGTCGTTGCTACCCTCAGCGGAACGAATGCTTGTAAGCATTTGGCTGAACTGTGGCGGATTCACCCAGTCTGTTGAGACATTGTGAATGGGCGGCAAAGAGGACGAAACCGCAATCATTCGGCTGATCAGCAGGGTAACCAGCAGAGCCGGCAGAGTGTAGAAAACCAGAGGTCCGGCTCTGTTCAGGAGCGATCTTCGCCAGGCTCGCACCAGCAGGCCCAATGCCAGCAACAAGACTCCCATCGCCAACACGAAGGCGGCCAGCGAAAGCAGGATGCCGGTGGTGTAAGGCCAGAAATTCAACCGGGTTCCCAGTGCCGAGACGAGCAACAGAAACGCGCTGGCAAGGCTCAGACTGCCGACAATTCTGGTGTAGGTCTTGTCAGTCACTTGTTCAGGCAGCCGAAAAAGAGCTCAGTTCGGTTTCGCTGTCAGTCGTAACGACACCCGTAGCCCCGACCATTTCTTCGCGAGTCCAGGCGACCAGATCCTCGCCTTCGGCGGTTTTCGCACAGAAGCGGCGGTCGTTTTCCAGTCGTCCGAGTACCAGACCCTGAGTCGGCTGATTGTTCCGGTCAAAGAGTATGGTATAGGCTTCTATTCTGGCCTTGCCCTGAGGATGCATCTGGGCTTCGGGATATGGCAGGCCATCAATTTCAGCCTGGTAATCCGCCGGATTTCGTCTTTGCCACGGCACTTCACTCCCGGCCACCGGAGCAGGTTCGGTGCTGTACAGGCCAACGGAGTGCTTGGTCAGGTATCCGCCGTTAGCCGTGATCATTCCCTTTTTGCCCGAATTTTCCCTCAGAATATTCACCATGGTTGCAATCGAGTGCATCACGTAGCTGTTGCTGGGGCCGCCATGGTAAGGCAGACCGCCGGTAACGGTCAGCGACCTTGTATCGTCCGCTCTCATGCCAAGTTCGTCGCAGGCGACCTGAACCGCCACCGGAAAGCAGCTGTAGATGTCGAGAAAGTCGATGTCGCTTAACGAAAAGCCCGCCTGCTCAAAGGCAACCTCGCTGACTTTGCGAATAGACGGCGAGCTGTGGTAGTTGAGACGCTCAGTCAGATAAGTCGTGTCGTTGGCGTCTCCGCAACCATGGAGATAGACCCATTTGTCCGGCGGTACGCCCAGTTTTCGGGCTCGACCGACCGATGCCAGAATCAGCACAGCCCCCTGATTGACATTGTTCATGGCGTTCATGTACTTGGTATAGGGCCATCCGACATAGCGGTTTTGCGGGGTGGAATGCATGATTGTCTCCGCCGAACGTTCGGTCGGATACCAAGCGGTCGATGTACCGGCGGCGACTCTGCTGAAACCGGAAAACAGCCGGGCTATTTTGACCTGATGCTCCTCAATGTCGTTGCCATAATGGTTGCGCAACGCAGTTTCAAACATCGGGTAACAACTGGCCGGCGTGGACAGGCCGTGCTTGTGCTCTGTTCTGGAAGAAAGATGCTGGTAAGGCATGAAGTATTCAAAGTCGCTGTCCTCTTCAACTGCCCAGTTCGGCTTGCGGTTTGCCTTTGCCAGCCGAATCTGGTTGTCCATCGCCTCCGCCCCGCCAAGCATCACCAGTTCATGTTTACCCGAAGCGATAGCCTCGCTGAAATAGTTGACCAGGTACTGCGGAAGGTTGCCGCCGTAGGGAGACAACTGACAGCGTACAGGGTGAGCGCCTATCCTGTCGGCCACCAGCCTGGGTGAATTACGAAAAGATTCTCTAAGGCAACGCACAAGGACCAGTGCGTCCAGTTGCTTCAGGAGGTTGGGGCCGACTCCTGTATCCTTGCTGGCGATGTTGGCCGAGTCAACAATGAGGTCAACAGGACTGGAGCAGGTTTCCAGCGGTTCGTCTCTGCGAGTGATCTGGCCTGTGCCAACCAAGACCGGCATACGGTCCGACAGTTTCGTGTTCATAGGATTCCCTCTATTGCTGAGGACTCTTGTTTTTTATTTCTTTATTATTTTCTATTCCCTTTTGGCTGAGGGCTCTTATTTTCTATTCCCTTTCGGCTGAAGGCTCCATTTTCTATTTTTTATTTTCTTTTAGCTGAAGGCTCCGGCTGAAGGCTCTTTTTGGCTGAAGGCTCTTATTTATTATTCTCCATTCCCTTTTGGCTGAAGGCTCCTCCCTTTTGGCTGAGGGCTCCTTCTAGCTGAAGGCTCCGGCTGAAGGCTCTTTTTTATTATTCTCCATTCCCTTTTGGCTGAAGGCTCTATTTTCTATTTTTTATTTTCTTTTAGCTGAGGGCTCCTTCTAGCTGAGGGCTCTATTCCCTTCCTGGCTGAGGGCTCAGAACCGCCAACTGACTTTCATTCTCAAGCCTTCGTCTGCTGTCGTCGAGGTATGCTCAAAGTCGAAATCCAGCGAGCGGGCGGGTTGCCATCGAACGCCCGCCGTATAGACCGTATCGTATGCGTTGAGTGTTGACTCGAAATAGGGAGTAACCTTGCCTCTGGCTGAGAGCAGCGTCCATCCGGTGGTTGTCTTCAGCCGCATACCGGTTGAGCGAGACTCACCGGAAAGCACGCCGGCGTCCTCCCACAGACTCCTCGAAGCGTCAACAAGTCCGCCTTGCGAGTTTCCACCATACTCGGGTTTGAGTGAGAAGTGCAGGCCGCCTCTCGGCAGAACACGAAACAGCAGCGTGGTGGAAATCCCCCATTCTTCGTAGTCTCCGCCGTCCGACAAGCCATAGAAATAGATTTCAAAACTGCCTCTGCCTCTGGAATAGCCGGCTTTCGTGGCCACCTCAACGCCTTCGTCGAGACTGGTATCACCCTCGTCAGTCAGCACGCCGATAGAGATGCTTCTCGAAAACTCACCGCCTCCGGACATCTCACTTGTACTGCTGGCCTCAAGTGCCACTCGAGTCCTGAGTGAATCGACCTTTGTCGAAGCCGGAACGGCGGTATTCTTCACCTTCGCCTCGATCTCGGTTGCTGCAAACTCCGCCTGCACACTGAAAGTGGTCGAACGAATCGCAAACAAAGAGAGAGAACCACCCAGTGCCCAACTGGTCAAGGTCAGGTCACTGTCACGCTTGACGCCCTCTGACCTGGTTATGGCTTCGCCGATACCCATTCCGCCCTGCCCCCACAGGTCGAGTCGATCATTGTATAGCGACAGGGAAAAATACGGATGCACACTGGCCAGTTCCAACTCATAGATGCCGGAAATACCCGACTGCACATAGTCGAATTCGCCGGCGGAAAGGTTGATTAACCCGCCCACCAGCAGGGATCGGCCAATACCCGTGTCAAGCCCGAATTGAACACTGAACAGGCCGCCCTCGTAGCTGTTGTCGGCAGTGTCATCCTGAATGTTCTGATAACTGCTCGACCCCCAGATCGACAGCCCGCAACTCGGGCAGTCGGTGGCGGCTTCGCCTGTGCCGTCGGCTTTGGCGTTCAGTACCAGATTAAACTGCGTATCCGAGAGCAGATCCCGAAGATCCATTCGCTGACCGTCTGTGTACCGGCTCGCCTGCTGGCTCAAAAAGCTCGCCCATGTCGAGTTGCCGGCGAAAGCAATGCGGTTGGCAGCCCGTGCATTCACTGAGCTGGTTCGTGTCCTGATCGCCGAAGAGACGGCATTCGAGACGGCTGCCACAACCTCCGGCAGAACAGCCTCATGCAGTTCAACGGTCTCTCGCAGGTTTCCGCTGACGGCAACAGTAACCGTATCGGTTACCGTGGAGACATCGTCACTGACTGCCAGCACAAAACCGAGTGTGTAGCTGGCGGCACTTTCAGGGGCAACAAAGGTGGGCTCAAGTGTATCGGCATTGGTCAGTTCTACCGTCAACTCTGCCGGTTCTGCCTGCGTCCAACTATAGATAAGGGTGCCGCCTTCGGGGTCTGATCCTGAGCCGTTGAGGGTGACGGTATCGCCGTTGCGTACCGTCTGATCCTCGCCCGCTGAAATGATCGGAGGCTCCGCCTCGGCGGTTACACGAATGACGACAGAACTGGTGCCTGTATTGGTGTCGGGGTCAGTAACGGTGAGAGTAAAAGTCAGTTCATAGTCGTCGATTCGATCGGGGGCGGTAAAGGTAGGTTGTACGGCCGTGGTGTCACTGAGAGTGATGCCGGCAGGTGCACTCCACTCATAGGTCAGGTTCTCACCATCGTCCTCAGATCCGCTACCGTCGAGGGTGACGATTTCTCGCTCGTCGGCGGTCTGAGCGGGTCCGGCATTCGCTCTCGGCGGATCGTCATCGGCGACGATGGTTACAGACAGGTTGGCCGTCGCTGATCGCATGGCACCCGCACTTTCAGTAGCCGTGAGTGTAAAGTTGACTACAGTGCTGGCGGTCAGGTTAGGTATGAAGATTTTTGGATTGATGGTATCCGAATTCTCGGTGCGAATGACCGGTAGCTGGTTTGGTGTTTGAGTCCAGAGCAACACAGGCGGCCCGCCATCGTCTTCGCCAACACCGAACCACGTTAAGGGGAAGGGCCGGAAGCTATCTGGCTCTCCGACAACCGTTCGGAAAGTTGGTATACGGGCGGTTGGCGGTTGATCGGTGGCATTGACGGTAATGATAACCGTATCCTCCGGGCTACTGTTGCCGTCGGGATCAGTGACAACCAAGGTAAAAGTGATCTCATACCTTTCGGTCCATGCAGGTGCGACGAAGGTGGGTTCGTCATCCATATTATTGGGACTTAGTTCGACCTGGTTCCCTCTAAAGAGGCCTCCGCTCCAGGTATAGGTGAGAGCCTGGTCCTCTGGATCGCTTGAGTCTGAACCATCCAGAGCAACGTTATTGCCTTCGGTGACTGTCTGGTCAGGGCCGGCATTGGCGGTCTGTGCTGTTACCGAGTCTGCGAAAAAGAACCCCAGCACCAGCAGGCAAAACCCGCTCAAAAGTCGATTTTTCATACGTTTGCTATTCCCTCTTCAACCAGTTGGAACTGCTTTGCAAGTCTGTGAGCACTCCTCGCTTTCAGAATCCCGAATCATTCTTCTATTTCTGTGGTCTGATTCTTTATAGTCGAATGGCTCGCAGGCTACTGCAAGAGTGCCCTTTTCCTTATGAAGAAGAAGGCGAAGCCGATCTCTTGCAAAAAAACCTGCACTCTTGCGACATAATAACATCTTCAGTGCAGTGATAATTGGCCAATTTGCCTGCGAATATCACTCAAGGCGAGTTCTTTTGACTCTCGAACAGGTCTCTTGTATGCCCTCTCCCTCTATGGAAACGCTCGTCTCCCTGTGCAAAAAACGCGGGTTCATCTTTCCGGCTTTCGATATTTACGGCGGGTTGCAGGGAGTGTACGACTATGGCCCGCTCGGTGTCGAATTAAAGAACAACCTGAAAGCGGCCTGGTGGCGCAGCATGGTTTACGAACGAGACGACATCGAGGGCCTCGATGCCGCCATCCTGACTCATCGAAATGTGCTGAAGCAGTCCGGCCACGAGGACACCTTCTCCGACCCCATGGTGGACTGCCGAAGCTGTAACGAGCGCTTTCGTCTGGAGCCGGACGATGCTCTTCGTTGCCCGAAATGCGGCAGTACAGACCTGACCGAGCCTCGGCCATTTCAGTTGATGCTGAAAACGATAGTCGGGCCAGTGGAGGACAGCGAAAACTACGCTTGGCTGAGGCCGGAGACCGCTCAGTCCATCTTTGTCAATTTTCGCAATGTAGCCGCTACTACCGGCCGGCGACCGCCCTTCGGAATCGCCCAGATAGGAAAGGCTTTTAGAAACGAGATCACGCCTCGAAACTTCATTTTTCGAGTCAGGGAGTTTGAGCAGATGGAGCTTGAATACTTTGTTCACCCTCAAGAGGACGCAAAGTGGCACGAGTACTGGATTGAAAACCGTCTGGACTGGTGGCAGAGGCAGGGTCTGGCTTCCGGCAACCTGGAGCTGTTCGAGCAGCCGGCGGCCGAACTGGCTCACTATTCGAAGCGCACAGTCGATATTCTCTATCGGTTTCCGCACGGTACCGAGGAACTGGAGGGCATCGCCAACCGAACCGACTATGACCTGGGGTCGCACACCAGAGGCCAGTCGGAAATGTCCCTGCACGCCAGGGTTGCACCCAACGCATTTTCCAACACTCGGCTGGCCTATCAGCGAGCCGGAGAAAGCCAGTGGATTGTGCCTTACGTGATCGAGCCTTCCGCCGGTGTTGACAGGGGTGTGCTGGCCATTCTGTCTGAGGCATGGTGCGAGGAACACCTGCCGGACGGCAAAACCCGTACGGTCGTCAAGCTGCCCGCTCACCTCGCACCGGTCAAGGTGGCAGTGATTCCGTTGAAGCGAAACCATTCGGGCCTGATGACCAAGGCGAAGGCGGTCAAGGCTTATCTGCAATCGCTGGGCCTGGGGCGAATTCTGCTGGAAGACAGCGGCAATATCGGCAAATGCTACCGCCGCCAGGACGAGATAGGGACGCCCTTCTGCGTGACCGTGGACTTTCAGACCATTGAGCAGGACAACACCCTCACGCTGAGGAGTCGCGACAGCATGGTGCAGACTCGCATCGCCGTGGATCGAATTGGCGACGCCCTGTCTGATCGTCTGGCGACCTCTGGTATATAGAGTCCTCAGCCGGAGCCCTCAGCTGAAAGAAGCCTTCAGCCAAAAGGAGCCTTCAGCTAGAAAGAAATAAAAAAAGAGCCCTCAGCCAAAAAAGGGAATAGAAAAATAGGAGCCCTCAGCTAAAAGAAAAAAGAAAATAGAAAATAGAGCCCTCAGCTAGAAAAAGGGAATAAAAAAATAGGAGCCCTCAGCCAAAAAGAGCCTTCAGCTAGAAGGAGCCCTCAGCTAAAAGGAGCCCTCAGCTAGAAGGAAATAAAAAATAAAAAAATAGAGCCTTCAGCCAAAAAGAGCCATCAGCTAGAAAGGAAATAGAAAATAGAGCCTTCAGCCAAAAAGAGCCTTCAGCTAGAAGGAGCCTTCAGCTAGAAGAAAATAAAAAATAAAAAATAAAAAATAGAGCCTTCAGCCAAAAAGAGCCATCAGCTAAAAGAAAATAAAAAATAGAGCCTTCAGCTAGAAAGAGCCCTCAGCTAAAAGGAGCCCTCAGCTAGAAAGGGAATAGAGCCTTCAGCTAGAAAGGGGATAGAGATCCCAGATGAACTGAGGGTTTTCAGAGAAGCTTCTGGCCTTCGGATTTTGCTGACCGCCAGAAGTGGCTTTCGTTGTTCTTTCAGGCAGGAG
>RKSB01000148.1 GCA_007571095.1 K189A clade bacterium
ATTGCTGATACCCGCCGCATTCGCCTGGGAGCCTATCTTGGAGAAGGCACCACCGTCATGCATGAAGGCTTCATTAATTTCAATGCCGGAACTCTTGGAACTGCAATGGTGGAGGGCCGCATCAGCCAGGGAGTGACCGTTGAGGACAGTAGCGATCTTGGTGGAAGCGCGAGTACCATGGGTACTTTGGCCGGCGGTGGACAACAAAAAATAAGCATCGGACGGCATTGCCTGATTGGTGCCAATGCCGGTACCGGCATTCCTTTGGGTGATGGCTGCACCATAGAAGCCGGCCTCTATATAACCGCCGGCATGCCCATTGGCATGATCGATGAGTCGGGCCAGTTGACAGATACCGTCAAGGCGCGTGAACTGGCCGGAAAATCGGGCCTGCTTTTTGTGCGAAACTCGACAACAGGCCGTGTTGAGTGCAGGCCGAATACCTCAGCCGGCGAACTCAATCAGGAGCTGCATGCACACAACTAGGTCAGGCAGTCAAAGACGGTCGGTGCGAGAGGAAACTCTCGACCTGGCGAAGCAGCTGATCGAAAGACCCTCGATTACTCCGAATGATGCAGGTTGTCAGGAGATACTCGCAAACAGGCTGTCGAGGGCCGGTTTTCGGTGTTCCACCCTGAAGTTCAACGACACCACCAATCTGTGGGCAGTCGCCGGCGATACCGGAAGGCTGCTGGTACTTGCCGGACACACAGATGTGGTCCCCACAGGACCGGTTGACTCGTGGCACTCGCCTCCTTTTGTTCCAACCGTCAGGAACGGCCTGTTGTTTGGTCGCGGCAGTGCCGACATGAAGGGCGGCCTGGCAGCCATGATTACCGCCGCCGAACGTTTTCTGGACTCAGGGCCGGCGATGGAGGGTCGTCTGGGTTTTTTGATTACCAGCGATGAAGAGGGGCCGGCGGTTGATGGTACGCGAGCGGTGCTGGAGCATATCTACGATTCGGGTGAGCGTATTGACTGGTGTCTGATCGGCGAACCCTCAAGCCGTCAACGAGTAGGCGACCGAATTCGTATTGGCAGAAGAGGATCTCTCAACGCAAGCCTCAAAATCCTCGGTAAACAGGGGCATATCGCCTACCCCCAGCTGGCGGAAAACGCCATTCATATCGCCCTGCCCGAACTCGACGGCCTGACCAGAATGCAGTGGAACGACGGCGACTCTCAATTCAGCCCGACTCAACTTCAGATTTCCAACATTCAGTCCGGAACCGGAGCGACCAATGTCATTCCGGGCGAACTGAGCGTCGACTTCAACCTGAGATTCAACCCCAGACAAACGGCGAAGGGCCTCATTCGGGAAATTGAGGCAGGCTTCACTCGCCTGAATTGTCGCTGGGACTGGAAAGTATCAGGCGAGCCTTTTCTGACTCAACCCGGCCTCCTGATCGACATGGTCTGTGCCGAGATAGAGCGCGAGACGAGTTACAAACCTGAACTCTCAACCGACGGCGGAACCTCGGATGGACGTTTCTTTTCGCCTCGCGGCGTAGATGTAGTCGAACTCGGGCCGCTGAGCGAAACGATTCACCAGTTAAACGAATGCTGCGGAGTGGAGGACCTGGTCCACTTGAGCCATATCTACGAAAGAGTAACCAGACGTTTGTTGGTCAGGCCGAACTGATGCGATGGAATACTCT
This sequence comes from K189A clade bacterium, assembly GCA_007571095.1. Taxonomy (GTDB): domain Bacteria; phylum Pseudomonadota; class Gammaproteobacteria; order Pseudomonadales; family Azotimanducaceae; genus RKSB01. The sequence continues at coordinate 1,659 of RKSB01000148.1, forward strand.
CTCTGCAATCCTTCCGGTTGCTGTTGTGCTGTGCCTGTTGCTGTTCTGGCTGCCTGCCAACCTGCTGCCTCGGCTATTGCTGGGAGAAAACCCTCCGCTGACTTCCGTCAGCGGAACCTTCTGGCATGGACAGGGACGGTTGCTTCACAGGCAGGATGACCTTGGCCTGCTCAGTTGGGATGTCGACTGGCAAAGCCTGCTCGAAGGTATTCCCTGGGTTGATGTTCAACTCATCAAGTCAGAAGAGCAGGTACCTGACTGGATTCTCTATTCCATTCACGCCAGGGTTCAGGTGGATGGCCTGAATGTCCGGATTGCTGATCTGACGGGAGAGGTCGAGCCTACCTGGCTTGCAGGGTATCTGCCGCATATCGGTTCCTCGCTGGAAATCACCAACAAGGTGTCCTTTCGAGCGACAGGACACTGGCAAAGACAGAGTCTGGGCCAGACGTTTCTCTGGCATATTCCTGCATCGGCGGAAGGCTCGGTCGACTGGCCGGGCGGGCAGGTGGCTCTGGTACTGGGCAGCGTGAGATTGATACAGGATTTTCCGCCGGTAGTCGGGCGGCTGTTTCAGGCTGCCGAGCAACTGGAGTTTGAATTGACGACAGCTGAAGACTCGGCCGTTCTGGCTGACCTGGCTCTGAACAGAAAGGGTATTCTGCAACTCAGATCCCACTATCAACTGCTTGAGAAAATGAAGCTGCCCGTGCGGCGACCTTCTCCGCAAGAGGAGATATTCAATACCCTGTTTTTTGACCTGTCCGATGTGTTGCCGACTATTTGACGACAAGCCCGCCGAACTGCTTTCGTTGGTGCAAGACTTCTTTGAACTTGCGGCCGGTTGAGCAACATGCCGAATAATCGCGCGCTGGTTCAAAGAATAGTCGGCTGGCTGCTGTGGCCTGCGAGAGCACTGCAAAGACAATTCTGGTCCCTGTTTGTGAATCCCGAGTGTGTTGGCAGCGAACTGCTGGGTTCCGTTGCCGGCAAAAGGGTCTGCTATGTGATGCAGGGTCGCTCCAGAGCCGAGCGGATACTACTGAAACAGGCCTGCCGCAAACTCGGTTTTCCCCTTCCTGAAAGACTGCGCAGAGAAAACCTGGGTGGAAAGGACATCTATGTCATTCTGGGCAGGCCCTCATTCCGTTGGAGAAATGACGAAAACAGCGATTTGTCGAGGCTTCGACACTATCTGGAAACAAGTCCGATCACTGATCTGACTCTGGTGCCGGTCGCCGTTTACTGGGGGCGTGCACCGCACAATGAAAAATCCATCTGGCGACTGGTTTTCATGCGCCACTGGAGACCGCCCAACTATATTCAACGACTCCATGCCCTGCTGTTCAACAGGCAACACATCACTCTGCACTATGGGCTGCCGTTTTCTCTTCAAAAGGCGATTGGCGGCAGAATGGACACGGTTTACGCCCGCCAAAAAACGGAACGGCTGCTTCGAGTGCATTTTCACCGTCAGCGGCTGGCGACCCTGGGTCCTGACGTATCGCACCGCAGAACCCTGATTCAACAAATCATCGATTCCTCGTCGGTTCAGTCTGCTGTTCAGGAAGCGAGAAAAGAGAGCAGAAAATCTGCATCCAGGCTGAAAGCAACAGCCAGAAAATATGCCCTGGAAATAGTTGCCCACAAATCCTATGTCGTCATACGAATAGCCGATCATGCCATGCGATGGTTTTGGAAAAAAATCTATCGGGGCATAAACATCTATGGTTCCGAAAGAGTGGTGTCGGCGGCCAAGTATCACGAACTCGTCTATCTGCCCTGCCACAGAAGCTATATAGACTCCATTCTGCTACCCTATGCCATTTTTCTGATTGGCCTGGATTCTCCGCATATCGCCACCGGAAACAACCTGAATCTGCCCGTCGTCGGTCAAATCATGCGCCGCTGCGGAGCCTGGTTCGTCAGGCGATCCGGTATTACCCCCCTGTATCTGAAAGTTTCCAAGGCTTACCTGAGGCTTATGTTGCAACGTGGTTTCAGCATAGGTTTTTTTGCCGAGGGCGGTCGCAGCAGAACGGGTCTGCTGCTATCGGCAAAGAAGGGGCTTTTGCTGATGACTCTGGAGATATACCTTTCCTCTGTCAGAAAGCCACTGGCTTTTGTTCCCCTCTACTTTGGCTATGAGAAGGTGATGGACGGAAAATCCTATTCCAAAGAACTCAAGGGACGAAAAAAACAAAAGGAGACACTGCCCAGGTTTATAAAGGCGATAAAAGGCAATTTTTTCAAGCGAAACTACGGACAGGTGCACGTTAATTTTGGCGAACCCATCTACTTGAAAGATTTTCTGGAATCAAGAAACCCGAGTGCTGGATCGCACACGAACCCGTCGGACGAAATGCTCAATGATGTAACCAGAGACCTGGGCGAAGAGGCAATGACGAACATAAACAGATCGGTGGTTGTTCTGGAAGTCAACCTGGTCAGTTGCTGTTTTGCTTCTTCGCCGGAAAAAGAACTGTCCGAAGAAGACCTGTCTGAAAAAATAGCCCTGCTCGTGAGCCTTATAAAAGGAGTGCCCGTCAGTAATACCTACGTGTTGGCAGAAAGCAGACCGGAGAAGATTCTCGATAGATGCAGAGACCTGAAAGTCATCAGTTTTCATGCCGGACCGAGCAAGAATTACATCACGCTGGAAGAAAAGGAAGCAGGCTCTCCGGAATGGTACAAGAACAACATACTGCATACTCTCCTGCTGCCTTCTCTGGTTTGTCTGGTCTGCCATTCCGTGGAGCATCCGTCCAGAAAGACCGTGTTCGATATCTGCCGTCTTGTTTACCCTTATCTGAAGACTGAATACCACCTGACATGGACATCAGACGAACTGGAGGCTGCTTTGGACAGATGCTGTGAGGTTCTGGACAAGATCGGAATACTGGAGGCCAATGAGGAAGTCGTTCGAGTGGCTTCGAAAGAGGCGGCATCCAGCCAAAAAACACAATTTATTCAAAGCTTCTCAAGCAGGGTTCTGGGCCTGTACCTGTTTACGGTTCGTCTTGTCGAAAGCCATGAAAACAATTCCATAAGGATCGGCAATATCAGAAGTTATATAGAGTTGATGGACAAAAAAGCCTTTGGACACAAGGTGCTGACAGGCCATTCCGACCTACAGACTATAAAGAACTTCATTCACGGAATGGTGGAGGACGGTTTGCTGGAGTTATCGGACACAAGAAGCCTTGTAAAAACTCACGGGTTTGAGAGGATGCGCGCCTGTCTGGACGCCATCAACATCGACTGAACTCGTTATTGCCGTCGCCAAAATCACTCAAGGCTTGAGGACCTCTTCAGGCTTCGCCGAGTGTAGACATCGAACCTGCTTGACGAGCCGGTCAAGGAGTAAAAACCACACCGGACTTTGAGTGAATCGGCGGAAATGACCGCCACTCCCCTGGGTCTCTTCAGTACCACTCGATGGCGAGCGCACCTGAGTGCCAACTCAAGCAGCCCCTGCAGGCTGTCATTCGAACCCTCAAACCGAGTAACGGCTCTCAGTAGTTCTATGCGTTGGCTGTTTTTGAGCTTCTTTCGACGAACAGGGAACATTGGATCCAGATAAACAATGTCGCAGGCCTCCTCCTCCATTTGCCGAAGAAAAACGGCGGCGTCGGCCTGGTGAATCTCTATGCACTCTGCCAGGGATCGACACCGGCCATATTCCTCTGCTCGAGAATGTTGAAGCAGCCAGGCGACAACCGGATTGCGCTCAACGACCTTCACTCGAGCACCCGACGAGGCGAGCAGCCAGGCATCTCGACCAAAGCCGCCGGTGGCATCGACGATATTCAGCCTTCGTTTTCGTTCAAGGCTACAGGCACGAAGCAGGGCATCCTTGCGTGAAGATTGATGAAGGCGGCGGCGAAGCGGGCCGTCTCCCCACCCGCCATGAACAGGTTGCGGCCTTTGGCCAGCCAGGGCCAGGCCAACCCGATGCTGGTTAAAAAGTAGCACCAGGCCTTTCGCCTGTGGCCATTCGACCAGAGGCAAACTCAAGCGACAGGCGCAATGCAGAGCTGGTGTTCGATCAGAGTTCCGGTACCAGGCAACGGCGGTTACCGTCACTTTTTCCAGTGCGCCTCGGTGCGCAGGTAGATGGGTAATTCGAGCGCAGGCGATCCGGTTGTTTTCGAGCTCATCAGGGGAAAGAGGTTGGAGGCTCGTGGAACACACTCGAAGTCTGTCGAACAGCCCTTGAGTGACCATACTCGTTCCAGAATCACGCCTCCGCTGCCCAACACCACCCAGTCGGAAACGGCTTGTTTTGCGAGCCAGTCCACCAGCACCTGAGGAGTGGATACAGCTTCTTGGGTCAATGGAAGCAATTTGTCCGGCTGGCGTTGCCAGGCACACCAGTACAATTCGCCCAGACGAGCGTCCAGAAGCGTTAGCACATGACTCTTCGGAGGTGCCGAGAGAGCCATGGCCGAAAGCGAAGAGACCGCATGAAGCGGTATGTCATGAGTCATGCTGATGGCTTGAGCCACCGCCGCCACAATCCTTATGCCGGTGAAAGAGCCAGGGCCCCGACCATAGACCACTGCATCCATGTCCGAGAGGTTGACCGAAGCTTCTCGGAACAGTGCTTCCAGAGTCGGAATAATGACCTGGTTGTGCTCTCTGGGAGTAGCCTTGTGACGACTGAATAGACGGTTATTCACGCTCAGGGCGAGTGAGCAGAAATCCGACGAACTTTCCAGAGCCACAATCTTCAAAGCGGCCAATCACCGAATAAGGGCATAATAAATCCGCTGAAAATCACTGACTCGGAGTTCACCGAAAATGGCCAGGCCGATAGCTCTGGAAGACGCACATCAGATGATACTGGGGAAAGTCCAAAGAATCGACCGAACCGACGAAGTACCGCTGGATTCGGCACTCGACAGGGTGTTGCGAGAAGATGTCTTCGCTCCGCTTGACCTGCCGCCTTTTCGCAGTAGTGCCATGGATGGCTACGCCCTTCGAAAGCTTGGCCAAAGCTACCGGGTCGCAGGCGTCAGCCTGGCCGGACAACCCTTCTCGGGAAAACTCAAGGACGGAGAATGCGTCAGGATATTCACCGGTGCCATGCTTCCTGAGGATGCGGACACGGTGGTCGCTCAGGAAGTCGTCATGCTTGAAGGTGAAAGGATTCATCTGGACAAAGACGTGGAAATCGGGGCTCATGTCAGGCCTTCGGGGCTGGACTGCCAAAAGGGTCAGTTGCTGTTACCCGCCGGTACTCGGCTGACACCACCGGCCATCGGTTTGCTGGCAAGTACCGGCATAAACAAACTGAAGTGTACCGCCAGAGTCAAAGTGGCGTTGGCCGCCAATGGCGACGAACTGGTCAAGCCTGCCCTGCCGCTGCCGGCTGGTTGTATTTACGAAAGCAGTCTGCCCATGGTTCAGTCCTTGTTGGCACGGCTTGCCTGCGAAGTGACAGGTGCCGAATGCATGCCGGATGATCCGGTACGGATTTCCTTCGGGCTACAGGCACTCGCCGACAAATCCGAGGTCGTTATCAGCATCGGTGGTGCTTCAGTAGGCGACACTGACTTTATAAAGCCCGTTCTGGCCGAAAGCGGAAGCATTCATTTTTGGCGAATCGCCCTCAAACCAGGTATGCCGATGATATTCGGGCAATTGAAGGGGGCGGTATTTTTTGGCCTGCCGGGCAACCCCGCCAGCACCTTCGTAACCTTTACTGAGCTGGTTGCACCCTGTCTGGCCAAAATGGGGGGTGCCGAAGTGTCAAAGCCGCTGGAGTTTGAGGCCACTCTGGGTTCTGCGCTATACAAAGA
>RKSB01000199.1 GCA_007571095.1 K189A clade bacterium
AAAACACAGGCAAACCAGTCAAGGGAATGCCTGGCAGGGGCATGTCTTCCGGAAGGTGTCTGATTATAACTTCAAGTAGAATCGGACACTTCAATAGAATCGGAAAGGGCGGCCGGCATTTGTTGCTCTGTCGGCTGTATACTCGAAAAAGCCGAGAAGAGTCAAAAGCTTTCGCACTAGACTCCCGAGATTCTTCTCAAAAAGAATGCACGATGAACTCTTGAAGCTGCCTTTGAATCCATGGCCCTTTCTCCGTTACAGTCAAAGAATATGCAGGTCGTTTTTGTATCCAATCCTCTGTGTAGCTGGTGCTGGGGCATGGAGCCGGAAATTCAAAAGTTCCAACAGCAGTTTCCTGACCTCACGCTTCGCTTGCGCCTCGGTGCTCTCGGTTTTGATCAGAACCGGGTATTGACCGAAGCCGGCAAAGCTCACCTGCAGCAACTCTGGCGAAGAGTGTCTGAGACTACTGCTCAAATCTTCTCAGGCAGCTTGCCCGCCGACTTTGTGTACAACAGCCTGCCGGCCTGTCGGGCGGTTTGTGCGGTCAGAAAAAGCCTGCCTGACTCCACTCTTGACTATCTCTCCATCCTGCAGCAGTGCTTTTTTGTGCAGGGGGAGGACATCAACCGGACCTCAGTACAGATTGCAGCCGCCTCGGAGGTTGGACTGGGCGAAAAGTTGTTTGAAGAAGCTCTGGAGGCGGTCGAGCCAGAGTCGGTGATAGAAGAGTGCGACTCCACTCGCTCCTCGGGCGGCAACGCTCTGCCGTCGGTCTTTGTGCAAACTTCTGATTCATCGCTGCATCTGATCGCCGGCGGCTATATAACGGCCGAATTTCTTGCCGAGGCTATCGTCCCTTACTCACAGTCAGTAAATTCCTGAGAGTCGCCCGCCTACTCGATAATCGAGGCACTTTCGTTTGAACTTTCTTGTCTTTCTTTGCCAGAGTTCGGTTGCTGGCGGAATATTGGGTGTAGATATCTACAGAAATTTATGGTAAGTCTTGCCTATACACCTTACTTTTCAGGTCATTCGGGAGGCGAAGATGGATATAAAGACGAGCACAAGGAGCCAAGCTCACAGGCAACGGTCGACTGCTTCGCTTCAGAAATTGGGCAGAGCCTGGTGGCTGTCCGCTCTCGGCAGTAGCCTTGTGTGCTCTTCCTTTGCATTGGCACAGCCAGCCGATATAGATGCAGAGGTAGAGGAAGTCATCGTAACCGGCTCCTACATTCGAGGCACGCCGGAAGACGCCCCCAATCCGGTTTCCATACTCAGTCGGGATGACCTGCTGAAACAGGGTAGCCCGACCATCAACGAGCTGGTCAAGAATCTGGGTATCAGTTCAGGCACAGACGGCGAGACCAACCAGTTTCAATCCAACGCCCTTGAAGGGGCTGCCAATATCAACCTGCGGGGACTTGGCCCGGGTCGAACGCTGGTGCTACTGAACGGCAAGCGTATGCCTTACGGCGGATTCTCTGTTACTCAGCAGGCATACCAGCAATTTGTCAACATCAACCAGATTCCCCTGATCGCTATCGAGCGTACCGAACTGCTTCGTGACGGTGCCTCGGCCACCTATGGTTCAGATGCCGTTGCCGGCGTGGTCAACTTCATCACTCGAAGTGACTTTGAGGGGTTGGAAATCAGTGCCAATCATCGAATAGTCGAGGATTCCGACGGCTGGAATCAACTGGGCATTGCCTTTGGTCATACTTTCGACAACGACAGCCACCTGTTGCTTGCCCTTGGCTACAACACTCGGGACGAGCTTCAGGTCAGGGATCGTGACTATGTCCTGCGCTCTTACGCTGACAACCCTTTCGCCGGCTGGTCGGGGCTGGGTAATCCGGGCAACTATGTCGCCCTCGGAGGTCGTGGTACAACCTTCCTTGATCCGGGTTGTACTGGCCTGACTGGTGGCCCCTATGGAGGTGCCTGCCGCTTTCAGTACACCCAGTACTTCAACGTGATCGAAGTCGAGGAACGCTTTCAGCTTTATGGCGAGTACAAGTTCAGATTCGGCGATACAGGCGAGTTGACCATCAGTGCCCTGCATGCCCAGGTTGAGGTACCGGAATGGAGCACCTCACCTTCCTATCCGCCCGCTACCTCCTTTTTGAGTAATGTACTTCCGGACAATCACCCCGGCCTCGTGCAACTGGTCACCGATGTCAACAATGGTGCCTACAGCAACGCAGGAGCCACCAGTCAGTGCCCGGTATCGGCAGGCACCGGAACCATCTGGTTGCCTCGGGGTGCGTCTGGCTGTCCGACGACTCTGCCCACGACAGCAGGGCGATATGGTGGTTTTTATATCGACGGCGGAAACGTGAGGGCATCCAACTATGTGGTCGCCACCGGAGCTTCGCCGGTTACCACAAACAATCAGGATCCAGCCCTGTTGTTTATAGGACGTATCCTTGCCTGGGGTGCTTCGAGCGGAGAAGAGACCGAAAGAAGTTATGAGAAGACCTGGCTGTCGATAGACTATAACCAGAGCTTCACCAGCTTTGATTTTTCGGCTTCGCTTTCTTACGGTGCCCAGGACACTTACATTGAGAATGTCGACATGATAGGCCAGCGACTGACCTGGGCACTGAATGGCCTGGGTGGCCCAAACTGCTCACCAGACCAGGATCCGACCACAAACACAGGCATAACCGCCGGTTCGGGCGACTGCTATTACTACAACCCCTTGAGTAACGGCCTGCAAAGGGCAAACAGGGGTCCTGGTCAATATGTCCAGGAGGACAACCCCAACTATGAGGCAAACCTCGCCAATCGGCCCGATCTACTCGACTGGATTATTCAACATCACGAGATCAACTATACGACTGAGCTTCTGTCTTTGGAGGCCGTGTTTTCAGGTGATCTGGGGGGAGTCGGCTGGGCCGCCGGGCTGGTGTATCGTCTCGACAGCTACAAACAGGAGTTTCCCGGCTTCAACAACCGGAATGCCTACCCCTGCCAGAACGAATTTGAAGCTACCTGTCCTGTCTCAGAACAGACTGGCCTCTGGGCTTTTCTGTCCTCGGGCGAGAATAGCGATCGGGAAGAGGCTGTGTTCTCGGCTTTCGGAGAGGCTCAGTGGAACCTTGGCGAGCGTCTACAGGCTCAGACCGCCCTTCGTTACGAAGAGTATGAAGATTCCGGCGACAGCCTGGACTTCAAGGTCTCGGCTCGCCTCGATGTGACCGATGCCCTGTCTTTTCGGGGGTCTTACAGCACCAGCTTCAAGGCACCTCAGCTGGCTCAGATAGGTCTGGATAACGCCACTGCCCTTTCTTTTATAGGCCCCATCGGCACCTTCAAGGCAGTGGATTTTTCGACGGATCCAGGCGGTCTGGATCCAGAATCCGCTGAAGCCATCAACCTCGGTCTGGTCGTTCAGCAGAACAACTTCTTCCTGTCGGTGGATCTCTGGCAGAACACGCTTGAAGACCCGATTCTTGCCGAGAGCTTTGAGCAGATTCTCGCTGGTGTCTGTCCGGGCAATATGTGTGATCCAACTCACAGTCTGGCCGACCGGCTGGTCATCAACGGCACTGCCCTGAACACGCAGACGGGTATTCAGGCTTTGACCGCCGGCAGCCTGAACCGTGTTCGGGCACTGGTGGTCAATGGCGACGAGGTTCGCCTCGCTGGACTGGATGTCAATGTACGTTACACGCTGGAAACTCGAGTACCGGTTACCTTTGGCCTCGAATGGTCGCGCCTTGATACCTATGAATTGTCGGCCCTTAACCTGGCCACCGGTACTGTTACAACAGATGATCATGTGGGTCAGGTCAACCAGCCGGATGCACCGGTTCGACCTCTGCCGGAAAACAAGTTTCGTGCCTATGTCGATCTGGAGATACCCATCTGTACCAACGAACTCGCCATCGGTTTGAGTTGGCGGTTTATCGACGGCTATGAAGACGAACGCACGGGTTCTCAAAGGGATGTCGATGAACACACGACACTGGACCTTAACGCCAGCTACAGCTTCAACTCGAACAAGACTCGATTCTTTCTGAATATTACCGACTTGACCGACGAAGAGCCGCCTTACGCATCCCTTGACCTGTCCTATGACCCTTACACTCACAGCCCTCTGGGTCGTACCGTCAAGGTCGGCTTCTCGCACAGGTTCTAATCACTCTCGCAAGACAGTCGCCCTTCTTCGGCCTGGATAACCTGCACAGGCCGAAGAGCCTTTTCGCCTTGCTGACCGGCCGGTCAAAGACAGAATAGACAGCGGTCGCCTCTTCTCGCAGACGATTGCCGCTATGGTGGCCTTGTCCTCCGCCTCACAAAATGCACATTGCGGCGACAACTTAACCCCGTCCTTTGATCCTGTGACCCCCACAGCCCTTCGTGTCCTGCTGCCAAGGTGAATTTTCTTCTTCGGTTCCAGTTAAAGGAGTTGGGTTGTCTCTTGGAGGCCTTGTTGGTTACTCTTTTGAACTGGTCCTCAAGAGCAGCCGATCCCGAGTCAGCAATACAAGAGTACGACTCCACTCGCTCTTCGGGCGGCAACGCTCTGCCGTCGGTCTTTGTGCAAACTTCTGATTCGTCCCTGTACTGAATCGCCGGCGGCTATGTAACCACCGAATTTCTTGCTGAGGCTAAGCCCTTTATCTATGGTCAGCGGATGACCGAGAGTCGCTTCTTGCTCAATACTCCGAGTCTTTCGTTTGGATTTTTTTGTCAGAAAGTGAGAAAAAGGCTATACCTTGGCCTGTCAGCCTGTTAGGCTGATGCCTTTATCGTTCTTTTGAACGTGTGAATGCTGGCGGAATATTTGGTGTATATTCTTTGCATATCTTAACTTTTGGTGTATGTATCTACAGAATGTATGGTGTATATTCTTGGTATATCTTGCTTTTTAGTTCATTCGGGAGGCGAAGAAGGGTATGGAACTCAGGATTTCAACTCATAAAATGAATCAGGCTCACAAGCAACAGTCAGTTGCCTCTATTCGGAGACTGGCCAGAGCCTGGTGGCTGTCCGCTCTTGGCAGTAGCCTGCTGTGCTCTTCTTTTGTATTGGCACAACCGGCTGATATAGACGCAGAAGTAGAGGAAGTCATCGTAACCGGCTCCTATATTCGAGGCACGCCGGAAGACGCCCCCAATCCGGTCTCCATACTCAATCGGGATGACCTGCTTAAACAGGGTAGTCCAACCATCACCGAACTGATCAGGAACCTGGGTATCAGTTCAGGCGTGGACGGCGAGACCAACCAGTTTCAGTCCAATGCCCTTGAAGGGTCTGCCAATGTCAACCTGCGAGGACTTGGCCCGGGTCGAACACTGGTATTACTGAATGGCAAACGTATGCCTTACAGCGGAATCTCTGTCGTTCAGCAGGCGTACCAGCAATTTGTCAACGTCAACCAGATTCCCCTGATCGCTATCGAGCGTACCGAACTGCTTCGTGACGGTGCCTCGGCCACCTATGGTTCAGATGCCATCGCCGGTGTCGTCAACTTCATTACTCGCAGTGACTTTGAAGGATTGGAAATCAGTGCCAATCACCGAATAGTCGAGGATACCAGCGGCTGGACCGAACTGGGCGTTGCCTTTGGTCATACCTTTGCCAACGACAGCCACCTGCTGCTTGCCTTTGGCTACAACAATCGGGACGAGCTTGAAATCAGGGATCGTGACTATGCCCTGCGCTCTTTCGCCGACAATCCTTTTGCCGGTTGGTCGGGTCTGGGTAACCCGTCCAACTATGTCGCCGCCGGCGGTACTGGCACCACCTTCCTTGACCCGGGTTGCAGCGGCCTGACTGGTGGTCCCTATGGAGGCACCTGCCGATTTCAATACACCCAGTACGACAATCTGGTCGAAATCGAGGAACGCTTTCAGCTATACGGTGAGTACACCGTCAGGTTAGGCGATACAGGCGAGTTGACTATCAGTGCCCTGCACGCCGAGATCGATGTACCTGAATGGAAGACCTCTCCTTCCTATCCGCCCGCCGCTTCTTTTTTGGGTAATGTCATTCCAGACAATCACCCCGGCCTCGTACAGGTGGTTACCGATGTCAACAATGGTGCCTACAGCAACGCAGGAGCCACCAGCCAGTGCCCGGTGTCGACAGCTGCCGGAACCATCTGGTTGCCTCGGGGTGCCTCAGGCTGTCCGACGGCTCTGCCCACGACGGCAGGACGATATGGCGGTTTTTATGTTGACGGCGGAAGAGTGAGGGCATCCAACTATGTGGTCAGTGCTGACCCGGCGGTTGGGCCGGTTACAACGGATGGCGGGGATCCGACTCTGCTGTTTATAGGACGTGTCCTCGGCTGGGGTGCTTCGGCTCCGGCAGAGGCCGCAAGAACCTATGAAAAGACCTGGCTGTCGGTGGACTTTACTCACAGCTTTGCCGGCCTTGATTTTTCTGCCTCACTTTCTCACGGCACTCAGGAGACTTACATCGAGAGTGTCGACATGATGACTCAGCGCCTGATCTGGGCATTGAACGGCCTGGGTGGACCAAACTGCTCACCAGACCAGGATCCGACCACAAACACAGGCATAACCGCCGGTTCGGGCGACTGCCACTACTACAACCCCTTCAGTAATGCCCTGCAAAGAGCAGACAGAGGTGTCGGCCAATATGTCAACCAGGACAACCCCAACTATGAGCCAACTCTCGCCAATCGGGCGGATCTGCTCGACTGGCTTCTTGTGCCTCACAACAGCACCTTCACCACTGAGCTTTTGTCTTTGGAGGCTGTCATCTCGGGTGAGTTTGGGGCTGCCGCTGGCTGGGCAGCCGGCCTGGTGTACCGTCTCGACAGATACGAGCAGGAATACGCCGGCTTTGACAATCTTGCCGATTACCCCTGCCAGAACGAATTTCAGACCACTTGCCCGGTTTCACAACAGAATGGAGTCTGGGCCTTTTTGTCTTCGGCTGTGGATGGCGAACAGATTGAGACTGTGCGCTCGGCCTTCGGAGAAATTCAATGGAACCTTGGCCAACGTCTACAGGCTCAGACTGCCCTTCGTTACGAAGAGTACGAAGACTCTGGCGACAGCCTGGACTTCAAGGTCTCGGCTCGCCTCGATGTCAACGACGCCCTGTCTTTTCGGGGGTCTTACAGCACCAGCTTCAAGGCACCTCAGTTGGCTCAGACGACTCTGGACAGAGCCACCGTTCTTTCCTTTATAGGTCCCATCGGTACCTTCAAGGCGGTGGATTTTTCGACGACACCGGTTGGTCTGGACCCAGAATCCGCCGAAGCCGTCAACCTCGGTATGGTCATTCAGCAGGACAACTTCTTCCTGTCGGTGGATCTCTGGCAGAACACACTTGAAGACCCGATCATCAGCGAAAGCTTTGAGCAGATTCTCGCCGCTGTTTGCCCGAGCAATATGTGTGATCCGACTCACAATCTGGCCAGTCGGCTGGTACTCAACGGCACCAGCCTGAATACGCAGACGGGTCTTCAG
>RKSB01000190.1 GCA_007571095.1 K189A clade bacterium
GCGGCTTCTCCCATATCCTCAGGGGTTTGAAGGGCACGAGGTGCCTGCCGAGAATCGCCTGCGAATGAGGATTCGCTATCGTTTCTGAAGCGTGCAGGCTGGGAATGCCTAGTGCACCTCGAAGCCTCCCGCAACGGTCAGGGCGATGCCGGTCACATTGAGTGCTTTGGCCAGATAGACAGCGGCTTCTCCCATATCCTCAGGGGTTTGAAGGGCACCGAGCGGAATTGCCTCAATCATGTTGGCTCCGTTTACCTCGTTGGCTCCCTGGCCGGTCTCAGGTACCAAAAAGTCCCACATTTGAGTGCCGACCAGACCAGGGCACAGGGCATTGACCCTGATTTTGTCGGTAGCCAGTTCCAGTGCGAGCGATTGAGTAATGCCGATGGCGGCAAATTTTGATCCGCAATAGGCGGACAGGCCGGGGTGCCCTTTTTTTCCGGCAATCGAGGCGATGTTGACAATAGCGGCGTTTTCAGAGGCTTTCAGAGCCGGCAAAGCCGCCTTGGTCATCAGGAAAATGCCCTTGGTGTTGACATCAAAAATACGTTGCCACGAAGCCTCTGAAAATTCGTGGACAGGGCCGACATCAATAACACCGGCGTTGTTCACCAGTATGTCGAGGCCGCCAAAGGCATCGATCGTGGCCTCCACTGCCTGCAGGCAACTGGCGGCATCGGTAACATCGACACGAGTACTGGAGACTTCGCCCGAAACGCTCAGGGCTTTGGCGGCTTCTTGCAGGTTATCGGCAGTAGACAGGGCATAGGCCCATTGTCCTGAAGCCTCTGCTATGTCGGCAATCATCACTCGTGCACCCGCCTCGGCAAAGGCCTGGGCAATGCCTTTGCCTATGCCTCTTGCTCCGCCGGTGATCAGGGCCACTCGGCCACTCAGTTCTGTTGACATGATTTCATTACCTCCTTTAGACAGGTTAACGGAATTTTCGCAAGGGTCGAGAATGACGCCACTCCGCAAGCAGAGTGCGTAATGCACTGACAAAGGCCAGCGGCTGATCCAGAAACAGGTGGTGCTGGGCCTCTGGAATGCTCGTAAAGGAAACAGACTTGTCGAGTGCCGAAAACATATAGTCGGCCAGTTCCTGCGTAAAGAGATAGCTGTCTTCGCCGTAGAAAACAGCCATTCGGCAACGCAATGCCGTCAGGTCCTTGTGGGTGTCCGTTGTCATGTTGAAGTTGTCGAACATGGTGTCGTCAAACTTCCAGGTCCAGCCGCCCTCTACCTCTATCAAGCTGTGACGTCCAATATAGTCCAGCAGATAATCGTTTTTGCAGTCCTGCGGTGGCATCAATCGAAACCGGCCCAGGGCGGCCTCAAATGTTTCATAGACTCTTCTGGGTCGAATGGGGGAGCGCCGAGGATCCCTTTCCCATTCAAAATCAGGCGGCCTGACCGCCGAGTCGGCCAGCACGATGCCTGCCAGCGAATCACCGTATATCAGGGCGGTTTTGATGGCGATGAAACCGCCGAAACTGTGGCCTACCAGAATGGTGTTCTGATCGAAGCCGGCATCTTTGACAGCACTCATCACCTGAGCACCGAAGCTCTCCAGGCTGTAGTCCGACAGATGCTCGCTGTCGCCGGCACCTGCCAGATCAATGGCCATGACCCGATAATGAGTCAGGAAGAAGGGGGCGATAAAGGTCCACCAGTGGGCGTGCGCACCGCTGCCATGAATAAAAACAAGACCGGGGCGATCGGCATCCACCTTGCCGTTTGGGTCATTCCACAGCAGATAATGAATTTTTGCTCCGTCGCAATCGACATACCTGTCGCTGTAGTCGAATTCCAGCGCGCGTTTGAACCAGCTGGGTCGTTCCATAGTTTCTACACCAAGTATTGAGCTTGGGATATTATATGTTGCAAACGCATGCTGCTTGCACGAAAGCAACCTTGCCTTGCCTTAGTCGAGCAGATTCGCCAATCGAAAAAGGAGTATCAAAAATGGCTAATGACCCGCGCGTCTGGATTCAGGAACATATTCAGCTTTATTTGACCGACCCGGAAAAGGCCCATATGTGGGATGCGTCGGCGGCTGGTTTTAACGCAACCATTCCGACCCTGTTGCTCATTACCCGTGGCCGCAAAACCGGCAAAGACATCTTCTCGCCACTGGTTTACAAGGAGGTAAACGGAGGCTATGTGGTCATCGCCTCCAGAGGCGGTGCACCAGAGCATCCCAACTGGTACCTCAACCTGAAAGCCACCCCCGATTGTGAGATTCGAGTTGGCCGAAACAAGATGATGGCTACAGCCAGACAGACTGAAGGCGATGAGCGGGCGAATATCTGGCAACAGATGACACAGATTTACCCCTTCTATGACGACTACCAGAAACGTGCCGGCGAGCGGATTATTCCAGTGATGATGCTTGACCCCAAATCGGCCTGAGTCAGTAGCGAACATGTCCAAATTCTTCACTCGCCGGCAATTTGTCAGAGCCTCAATGGCATCGGCCGGTGCTCTGGTGGTGGCCGGCCCTCTGGCCGGCTGTGCTCGGGGCGACAGGATCAGCACTTGTGCTGTGCGCTATGGAGAAAACATACCGGTCGCCTTCAAGCATGGTGTCGCCAGCGGAGACCCTACGGCCAACAGCGTCATTCTGTGGACTCGGGTTTCGCCGGTGCGACAGGGTACCATTGTGGTGTCGTGGCGAGTGGCAACCGACAGGGCTTTCAGCACCCTCACCCACGAAGGGGCAAGCCTTGTAACCGCCGATACGGACTATACGCTCAAGCTGGATGCGGTAGGCCTCCAACCAGGAAAACGCTACTACTATCAATTCAGGGCAAATGGTGCGGCATCTCCAACGGGAGTTACTCGAACCCTGCCTGTCGGCCGAGTCAACTCGTTGAAGATGGCGGTCATGTCCTGTTCCAACTATGGTTTCGGTTATTTTCATTCCTATGATGCGGTCTCGAAGAGAGAGGACATTGACCTGGTGCTACATCTGGGGGACTACATTTACGAATATCCGAGCAATGTGTATCCGAGAACTGCCCAGACGCTTGAAGGACGTGAACCCGAGCCGGACAGGGAACTGGTCAGCCTGAGTGATTACCGTACTCGGTACGCCCAGTATCGTAGCGATTCGGACCTGCAGGCCGTGCATGCCCAGAAGCCCTTTATCTGTGTCTGGGATGACCATGAGATTGCCAACAATACGTGGCGTGCAGGTGCTCAAAACCACGACGAGGAGTTGGGCGAAGGCAAATTCTCGGATCGAGTGGCCGCCGCCCTGCAGGCCTATTTTGAATGGCTGCCGATTCGCGGCAAGGACCCCGAAGAAACCGTCAAGGAAATCAACCGAAGCTTTCGGTTTGGCGACCTGTTGACTCTGCACATGCTGGATACACGTTATGTCGGTCGAGACGAGCAGTTGAGTTATGGCAACTATGTCGATGCCGACAGCGGCCAGTTTTCGCACCAGAAGTTTTTGACTGAACTGGAGAATCCGGCTCGCACGATTCTGGGCTCCGAACAGCTTGACTGGTTGAATCGGAGCATTCAGCAGAACACCACTCAATGGCAGGTGCTGGGACAGCAGGTGGTGATGAGCCAACACTATCTGCCCGCTGCCTTGATGTTACGCCGGCTTGATTATCAAAACTTTGGCCGACTCGCCCGCCTGGCCCAGCTTGGCCAGCAAATTCGACAGGGCACCAGAGTGTCGTCGGCGGACAGGGAACTCTATCGGTCCGGTGCGTCCGAGCTGACACCCGAGCTACTCAGGCTTTTACAACTGCCCGATCTGCCCATGCGGCTTGATTCCTGGGACGGTTACCCGGCTGATCGCGAAAAAGTCTACCGAATGATGGCCCAATCAATCAGCAGCTTTGTCGTTCTGGCCGGCGATACTCACAATGCCTGGGCCAGCAATCTGGTGTCCGATGCAGGCGACAAGGTCGGGCTCGAGTTCGCCACCCATTCGGTTACTTCACCCGGGCTTGAAGGCTTTCTGGGCAATGACCCGAAACAGCTGATGGCGGCAGAGCAGGACCTGGTGTCGAGAATGGAAACGCTTGAGTATCTGAATGCCAGAGACCGAGGCTTTATGGTGGTCACCTTCTTGCCTGACAAGGTGCGGTCCGAATGGTTCTTTGTGTCCGATATTCGACAGCCTGACTACGAGTTTCAGACGGATCGTTACCATGCCGTTGAGGCTGACAGGGACGAGCTGGTTATGCGACACTCCTGAGCCAACCTGTCCGGACTCATGACTGCGGACAGCTTGATGCGAGCGGCCATCGCCCTGCTTGCGGATGGTCGCCACCACAACAAGACCGATCTGAAAAGCATTCTGGCCATCGACGAGGCTGAGCTTGATCGACTCCTGGAAGACCTGGAAGCCCTCGGTGTTCAGCGTGACTCCGATGGACGAACAGGGTTTTCCGCTCCTCTCGACCTGCTGTCGGAGAAAAGGATTCGAGCACGCCTGTCCGCTTCGGCGAGTGGAGATTTTTCTGCGATAGAACTACTTCTGACAACCGGTTCGACCAACGACGAGGCAATGGCCTATTGCCGGACTCATCCCAGCGACACGGGCCGAGTCTGGCTGGCCGAGCAACAGACTGCAGGTCGTGGTCGTTTGGGGCGTGAATGGTACAGCCCCTTTGCTCGCAATATTTACCTGACGACGGTCGTGAACATGCCCGCCTCCAGTGCCATGCAGGGGCTGAGTCTGGCGATTGGTGTCGCTGTGGCACGCGCCTTTGCCGCACTGAACCTGCCCGCTCCAAAGCTGAAATGGCCCAACGATATTCTGTACGAACACAAGAAACTCGGCGGTATTCTGATTGAACTGCCGGATGCGGCGAGGGCGGTTATCGGAGTGGGGATTAATGTTCGCATGTCGCCGCAAGCCTCTCGGCACATCAGTCAGGACTGGACGGACCTTGCGCAGGTATGCACTCAGCCGCCCGCAAGAAACACTCTGGTTGCCGAGTTTTTGAATGCCTTGAGCCAAGTGTTGAAGGAGTTTCGGCAAGCCGGCCTGGAATCGAGCCTGTGCGCCGAATGGCAGGCCCTTGACGCCATGCGAGGTCTTGAAGTCACCGTCAAGACGGCTTCCGGTCGAATCGAGGGGGTGGCACGAGGCATTGATTCAAGGGGTGCCCTGAAGCTGGACAGGTTCCAGGGCGAGCGTTCCTTTGACAGCACCGAAGTCAGCCTCAGGCCGACAAATCCTTTCTGAGAGCAGTCTATATAATGAAACGCATGCGCCTGAGGTCGTTTATGTTCAAGCAGTCGTCTTTGTTGTCCGTTGCAGTGGCCTTGTGTCTGAGTGCCTGTTTTGAAAACGAACTGGCTGCTTCGACCAGCGAAATTTCCCCTTTTGCCGAGATACCGCTGGAGGGCGACTCCGACAACCTGTGGCGAGAAAGTCATCATCCGTTTATCGGTGCCACTCCTGTGGATGTGGATGGCGATGATCAGTTGGAAATCTTTGTCGGCGGTGGAGAGGGGCATTCGGACAGGCTGTTTTTCTATCGTCAAGGCCGCCTGATCAATCAGATTGAAGGGACGGGCCTGTCTTCCGTACGCGCAACCTATGGTGCCAACTCTATCGACTTTGACGATGACGGCGATACCGACCTCATACTGGCCCGCAGCAACGGAGTTTTCTGGTACGAAAACAACGCAGGTCGGTTTACTCAGCATCAAATCCTGCCCATGCCGGACAAGACTTCTGCTTTCAGCGTTGCCCTGAGCGACATCGACAAAGACGGCGACCTTGACATCTATGTCAGCATGTTCGTTGACTTTGCCAACTTTCGATCGGTTACCTTCAACGACCCGTCGCACGCCAGACAAAATCGAATGCTGCGCAACGACGGCGACAATCGCTTTGTCGATGTGACGCAGGAGTCTGGAACGGCAGGCTTGCAGAACAGCTTTCTGGCCAGTTTTGTCGATCTCGATGAAGACGGCTGGCAGGACCTGGTTGTGGCTCAGAACACAGGCCAGGTTGAGGTCTTTCGCAATTCGGGCAATGGCCGGTTTGAGAAAAAGGATTTTGCAACCGGCTGGGGCTTCTGGATGAGTCTGACAACCGGCGACTTTGACAGAGACGGCGATCTGGACCTGTTCTTTTCCAACTCTGGAAATTCCATTCCGCATTTTTTTCTGGAGTTTCTGAGTGATGCCACGGATGAGCAACCCCGCAACTACGAATGGACGCTCATGCGAAACGACGGCAATTTTCAATTCACCAATGTTACCCAGGCCGTTGGCCTGAACGGACAGGGCTTCGGCTGGGGCGGAGTGTTCGAAGACTTGACGCTGGATGGCCGCCTGGAACTGCTGGTTGCACAAAACTACATCAAGTGGCCTTTGCACAGGGCCTTTCCCCTGAAGGCCAGAACCCTTGTTCAGTCTGGGGACGGCTTTCGTCATTCGCCGGAACTGGGCCTGGAAAACCCTTATTTTGGTCAGGTGCCGCTTGTTCTGGATATCAATCAGGACGGTCGCCCCGATGTTTTCTGGGTCAACATGGAGGGCTTCAACCGAGCTTTTTTGAATACCTCGGACAATCACTTCCTCACGCTGGCTTTTGCTGACAATCTCGCCTCTCTGGGTGCACGCGCCACTCTGATTATGGCGGATGGCAGCCAAAGCTATCTGCGGGAAGTACAAAATTCCGGCGGCATGTCTGCCGATCAGTGGACAGGCCTGGTCTTTGGCCTGGGCGATTCAACTTCTGTTCAGAGGGTTCTCATAGAGTGGCTGGACGGCACCACCCAAACCCTCGACAATCCGGCGATTGACCGCACGATATACATAGACAAACCCTAGTTTTCGGCAACAAGTACCAGCTAGCCATTCTTTTTTCGCAAAGCCCTGTTGACTGTTGCCGAGCAGGGGTTCGGGCCTTGAGTCAAGGCTCCCTCTCCGGCCTCATGTCGACAAGGCGAATGCCCGTGTTTGCCGGCGGATTTGGGGTCTCAGGCCTAAACCAGCGCAGGATAATTACCGTTGAAACGGCAATCGGCATTGGCGTATAGGCATGCCATAAGCGTACGGCTGGCTCGTGAGTATTTCGGCGCAGGATGTACAGATCACCGAACGTGCGCTCCACCGAGTAACCCGAAACAACAAGAAGCTGTGGGTATGCGGTGACTATGTGGCTGAACAGGGACTCGGGTTTATCCGCAGTTAACTCAATCGCTTCGCTGCCTCTGGTTCTGTCGTAAAGGGGTATTTTTCTGTGCAGATGGTAGTAGCCGGTAAATTGAAAATAGTTGCGATCTGACTGCCACACTGAACGAACATCGGGATTGCGGGCGAGATAACGGTAAGCCGCAAGGATCGGGTCCGGGTCACGGACGAAGAATATGTGATCAGATTC
>RKSB01000100.1 GCA_007571095.1 K189A clade bacterium
AGCACATATTGACTCGATTACGACAGCGATTTAAGCAGTCTGAAAAGGGTTAATCCAGCCTTCACGGCATTCAGTCAAATCCTCGAATTCTGAACGCAACCGTCGAAAGACGAAGAAAGGACAGGACTCGAATTTTCCTCCAAAAAAGAAGTCGTCTCCATTATTTCCACACTATTCCCGCACTAATCAATTTTTACAATTATTTACGACCTAAACCTGATAATCTGACAAACAAGGATTCAAAGATACTGTATGCCTGTTGGAAAGACTTAAAGTCGCCCGTGTGGTGCGATTTGGCAGTTTTTTACAAACTCGTCTGGCGGTGAGGGAGATAAAAATGTTAAAATAATCGTTTTACTGATTTCGCTTACCAACTCAAAGGAGGGTTACGGAACGTGGGCAAACGACTGGCAGAATACATTTGGATTGACGGCTATCAGCCGACTCCTCACTTGCGATCAAAAACAATGGTGTTACCAGCCGACGAAGAGCCGCCTATATGGGGTTTTGACGGTTCCTCGACCCTGCAGGCTGAAGGCAACGCCTCGGACTGTGTCCTGCGGCCGGTGCTGACTGTTGCGGATCCCATACGAGGCTCCGACAGCCAGGAAAACATTCTGGTGATGTGCGAAGTACTGAATACCGACCTGACTCCTCACGCAAGCAATATGCGCCATGCCTGCCAAATGCTCTCAGAGCAGTATGCCGATCAGGAAACCTGGTTCGGACTGGAGCAGGAATACACCCTGTTTTGCGGATCTCGGCCTCTGGGCTGGCCATCTCACGGCTTTCCTGCTCCACAGGGAGGCTACTATTGCGGCGTTGGCGCGGATGAGGTTCACGGTCGAAAGCTGGTTGAACATCACTTGGAAATGTGCCTGAAGGCAGGGCTGTCAATCACTGGTGTGAATGCAGAGGTCATGCCGGCACAGTGGGAATTTCAGATTGGCCCTCTGGGTGCACCCCAGGTCGCCGATGAGTTGTGGATTGCCCGGTGGTTGCTGTACAGATGCGGTGAAGACATTCGGTATGGCCCGGAAGGCATAGGTGTCTCCGCAACTCTGGACCCCAAGCCAGTTCCCGGAGACTGGAATGGTGCCGGCTGTCATACCAACGTCTCGACCAACAAGATGAGAGAGTCCTACGAGGAGTGTATAGCCGCCGTTGAGGCTCTTCGAGAAAGGCACGAGGTCCATGTTCAGGGCTATGGCGAGGGAGTCGAGCGCAGGCTGACCGGCCAGCACGAAACTGCTAACTACAAGCAGTTTTCGGCCGGTGTATCCGACCGGGGGGCCTCCATCAGAATTCCCTGGCAGGTCGAAAAAAACAAGTGCGGGTATCTGGAAGACCGGAGACCAAACGCCAACTGCGACCCCTATGTGGTCACTCGACTGTTAATCGAAACCATATGCGGTCACGGAAGCTGAGCCAGATTCAGTAGCCTGTTCTCGATGAGCCGGTAGCAGCCCCGAGTCGGCAGGCTATTTGAAAGCTGGATCGAACAAAAGTTGCTTTTGAGTCTTCTGTGGATGGCAAGTGCGGAGTCGTTGTTCGTCATGCACTCGCCGAAATGCCTGTACTCAGAGGCTTCCAGGACAGTAGCCGAAAAGAGGAAAGCGGAGAGAGTAGAGGGCGAATCGCCGAATGCCTGGTTGGAAATCTCGATACTCTGAGTGTTCGAGGATGGGACGAAGAGTCCGGTCATAAACGAAACAACCTGCTCGCTCCTTTAACCGGCCAAGTCTCTGCAAGGAAGCGAAAAAGCCCGAACCTTGTTCCGGGTCTTGCCAGGATAGCGGTCGAGTACATTCGAGCCATACCGGTGTAGACTATTGTCCAGCTACAAGCTCGGAGAGATTTCCATGCCAGCAGAGCCAGATACATATCATTCGGCAATAAACAGCCTGCTTGCCGAAAAGATGGAGATCGGCTTCAAGCACCAGCGGCAGGCTTTTCTGGCCGAAGGCAACGTCAGGTATCGAACTCGGCTCAATCGTCTTGAGCGGGCCATGACCATTCTGATTGATCGGCGAGACGATTTCGTAGAGGCCCTGAACTCAGACTTCGGCTCTCGATCTCCTCACCAGTCGCTATTGACGGATATAGTGGCCTCTCTTGAGCCATTCAAGTTCGCCAAAGCGCACCTCAGGCGATGGATGCAACCCGAAAAGCGCAAGGTAAGCATGCCGCTGGGAATGATGGGTACCGAAGCCTGGGTGATTCCCCAGCCGATGGGAGTAGTCGGCCTGGTCAGCCCCTGGAACTTTCCGGTACAACTTACCTTCGCACCTCTGGCCGGAATTCTGGCGGCCGGCAACCGAGTCATGATCAAGCCTTCCCAGCATGTCCCCGCAACTTCTGAACTACTCAAGGAAGTCTTCACCGAATACTACGATTCCAGTGAGGTTCTGGTTATCACCGGCGATGTCGAGGCATCCAGAATTTTCACCAGCCTGCCCTTCGATCACCTGATCTACACAGGCAACGCCTATGCCGCCAAAGAAATCATACGACGGTCAGCCGACAATCTGACTCGACTGACTCTCGGGCTGGGCGGAAAATCGCCGGTCGTTATCGGTCGCGGCGGACCCCTGTGGCAGCCCGCCAGACGCATCATGATGGGCAAACTGATTAACGCAGGCCAGGCCTGTCTGGCGCCTGACTACCTGCTGTTGCCACGAGGCAAGGTCGAGGAGTTCATTGAATGCGCAGAAGTCGCAATCGCCAAAATGTTTCCAACACTGCTTGACAACTCCGACTACAGCTCCATTATCAGCGAGCGCCATTACCTGCGGTTGCAATCTCATCTGGAAGATGCCCGAACCAAAGGCGGAACCGTGGTAACAGTCAACCCGGAAAAGGAGGACTTCGTAGGCCAGAAGCACTACAAGATGCCCCCTTCTTTTGTCATCGACCCGCACGAAACCATGAATGTGATGAAGGGAGAGATCTTTGGTCCCATCCTGCCGATCAAGGAGTACGACTCGCTGGACGAGGCCATACTCTACATTAACTCGCATGCCCGACCGCTGGCGATCTACTACTTTGGCAACGACCAGAGAGAAGAGGACGAACTCCTTGACAGAACCGTGTCCGGAACTCTGGTATTCAACGACGTGGGCAGCCAGATAGCCCAGGAAGATCTGCCCTTTGGCGGCGTCGGAGGCAGTGGACAGGGTTGCTACAGGGGCAAGGAAGGCTTTTTGAATTTCAGCCATCGAAAATCCGTTTTTCGGCAGTCCAAAATGGATGTTGCCAAGAGGAACGGAATCGTTCCGCCCTGGAACAACTCGAAGTTTGCCTACCTGATCAAACGGATGCTTCGCCGCTGAAAAGCCATGCCGGCCCTTAGCGGTGTCGGGGGCAGCGATTTCCGGTAAAGGCTTGCCAAATTTTCGCCAGACCAGAATGGATGTCGTCGGGCGAAACGGAATCGTTCTGCCCGAAAATAACTCGAAGTTTGCTTGTCGAATCAAGCGGATGCTTCGGCGTGAAAACAGCCAGGCCGGTCCCGTAGCCGGCGATTTTCTCAACCGCTACTCTTCCGTTTGAGGTTATAATGGCACCCCTTCAGGCTTTCAGGTCTGCTGAAAGGAGCAGGATATCTAAAGGAATAGAATGCCCAAAGAAATAGGCCCAAAGAAATAGAATGATGTGTATTTGGAGTTTTTATGGTCAGAATTCGTCTGTCTCGCAGTGGTGCTAAAAAGCGACCCTTTTACTACTTCACGGTAGCCGACTCAAGACGCGCTCGGAACGGCGGATTTATTGAGCGGATAGGTTTTTACAATCCGCTGGCCGCCGAAAACGAAGAAGGGCTGAAAGTAAACCTCGACCGATTTGACTACTGGCTTTCCGTCGGCGGCCAACCAAGCGAGAGGGTTAAGCGGCTGATTAAGCAGGTCAGCCAGGCGTCTTCAGTGGTAGAGGAAGCCCAGGAAGCAGAAACAGCTGCCCCCGAGGAAGCAGAAAAGCCCGAAGCACAAGCAAAAAAACCGGAAAAGCCCGAAGCACAAGCAGCAGCCGACACAAAAGCCGAAAAGCCGAAAGCCAGAACCAAAAAACCTGACGCCGGAAAAGCGACCGCAAAAACAACCAGAGCAAAGTCCTCAAGTGCCTCCGAAGCGGCCAAAACAAAGAAGCCCGTGAAGGCCGGCAAAGCAGCCTCCGGCGATGACCAGGACAGCAACCAGACTTCTGCCTGACTCCCTTCGGAAGTCCGCTTTTCCCATCACCACAAACAGCCGGCAATCACAGGAGAGAGTCGTCGTCGGCAGATTCGGTACTGCCTTTGGAGTCGGCGGGTGGATCAGAGTGCATTCCTTCACTCATCCCAGAGAAAACCTCAAGCAATACAAACCCTGGCTGGTTCAGAAAGATTCTGCATGGATAACTCTTGAAATCGACGGCTGCAAAAGCCACTCGGCGAGCCTTATCGCCCGCATAAAGGGTATTCGGGATCGCGACTCGGTAAGACAATTCACCGGCTGTATTCTCGCCGTACACGAAAAGACCCTGCCTCGCCCGAAAGCAGGAGAATACTACTGGCGAGACCTGACTGGGCTGAAAGTACTGACTGCAAACGGAAAAGCATTCGGCCGAGTCGACAGGCTGATAGACAACAACGCCCGCCACATTCTGGTCGTCAAACCCGATAAGCAGCAGAAAGAGATTCTGATTCCCTGGCTTCCTGAACAGGGCGTTATTCAAAAGGTCGATCTGGCGAAAGGCGAAATCGTGGTAGATTGGTACATGGATCACTCGCAATAGCGAATCGTTTCGGCGTTGTGCCTGGCTCGAAATCATGACTAAAGAAAATCGATGCCAGTGGTTTGGCCTGGTCAGCATTCTGCCTGAAATGTTTGAGGCAATCAGCCATTACGGCATCACAGGTAAAGCGGTCAAAAGCGGGTTGGTTGAAATTCACACCTTCAACCCCAGAGATTTTGCCACTGACCGTCACCTGACTGTCGATGACAAGCCTTTTGGTGGTGGTGGTGGCATGCTGCTGATGGCAGAGCCTGTTCGTTCAGCCATTGCAGCCGCCGTGGCGGCCGCTCCCGCCAAACCCAGAGTTATTTATCTGACTCCGCAGGGTCGGCCGGTCAAGCAGCAGGATATTCTCGCTCTCTGTTCGACAACCAGCCTGGTGCTGCTGGCCGGTCGTTACGAAGGCGTCGACGAACGAGTCATCGAACTGGATGTCGATGAGCAGTTGTCGATAGGGGACTATGTGCTGACCGGCGGAGAATTGCCGGCTATGGTGCTGATGGATGCCATGATCCGTCTGTTGCCCGGCGCAGTCGGCAACACCGGCTCGATAATCGCCGAAAGCTTTCATGATGGCCTTCTCGATTACCCGCAATTCACCAGACCCCGCTGCGTGAACAATTTGAAAGTACCCGAAGTGCTGGTCTCCGGCAATCGTCAGGAAATTGATCGCTGGCGGCGAAAGCAGGCACTTGGACGAACTCTGCAACGACGGCCCGATATGTTGAAAAACCGTCAGTGGTCCGAACAGGAACGTCGTCTGTTGGAAGAGTATCTACAGGAAGAACGCGACTCTTCGACTGATTGTGATGTATAATTCCGCTCTTCTGGAGGTGGAGTTCATGGGCTACGCAGGAACCATTCAGCAGGTAGAATCAGAGCGCATGCGCTCTGATTTACCCAGCTTTCGGGCAGGCGATACGGTGGTCGTACAGGTCAGAGTGCGGGAAGGCAACCGAGAAAGGTTGCAGGCCTTCGAAGGCATTGTTCTGGCCAAACGCAACCGTGGCCTCAATTCGTCCTTCATTGTCAGGCGAATAGCCCACGGAGTCGGAGTGGAAAGAAGCTTTCAGACTCACAGCCCGATCATCGACAGTATCACCGTCAAGAGGCGGGGTGATGTCCGCAAGGCCAAACTCTATTACCTGAGGAATCTCACTGGCCGCAAGGCGAGAATAAAAGAGAAGATCAGTGCCCGAAAGGAGTTCGCCGAACTGGTGTCAAACGAACAGGCTGAAGTTCCGGCGAACACGAAGAGTGCTGACTCAGCACCGAATGAGCTTTCGGAAGACCCGAAAGATGTCGCGTCTTCACAGGAGACTTCCTGACTCTTCGCAGGCTTTTTCAAAAAAGCGGACGATTGACGACTCATGGGCGGTTCGACCTTCGAACTCGATCACCAACTGATAGACAGGTACCTCGAAGAAGCTTGGGCACTCAAGGGTCTGGCCAAAAACACTCTGACCAGCTATCGCTACGATTTGCAGAAGCTGGCCGCCTGGGCAGCCAAAAAGAAACTCGCCCTGACTCAGCTAACAAGCTCGAATCTGCGCGATTACCTGGATCACAGGTATGCACTGGGCCATAAAGCCCGCAGCACCGCCCGAATGTTGTCCTGCCTGCGTAGCTTCTTTCGTTACCTGCTGGAACAGGAACTCATGGACGAAAGTCCGATGCTCAGGATCGCTTACCCCAAAATAGGCCAGTCCCTGCCCAAAGCCCTGACCGAAGAAGAGGTCGACAAGTTGTTGTCGGCACCGGATACCTCGACGGCACTTGGCCTCAGAGACAGGACCATGCTGGAATTGATGTACGCCTGCGGACTCAGGGTATCTGAACTGGTCAACCTTCGAACCGATCAGGTAAATCTCAGACAGGGTGTCCTGATGCCTTTCGGCAAGGGGGACAGAGAGCGGCTGGTGCCTGTCGGAGAAGAGGCTTTGGCGTGGCTCACTGAATACAGGGCACACGATTACTTCAGGCGAATGCACCGGTTATCAGGCGTTCGGGCACTCTTTCTCAGCATTCGAGGGCAAATGATGACACGACAGGCCTTTTGGTACCGGATCAAGAAGTACGCCGCCGAGGCAGGCATTTCTCAAACCCTGTCACCGCACAACCTTCGGCATTCATTCGCGTCTCACCTGCTTCAAAACGGTGCCGACCTGAGAGTCGTCCAGCTGCTGCTCGGGCACGCAAGCCTCTCGACCACTCAAATCTATACGTACATCACTCGGCAAAGGCTGTATCAGCTACACGCAGAACATCATCCAAGAGGCTAGCAAGGAGCCAGCCACCGGCTTGCCATCAAGTCCCCTTCAGGCATCCTTCGACATTCATTTGCCTCCACCTGCTTCAAAACGGTGCCGACCTGAGAGTCGTCCAGCTACTGCTTGAGGCACGCTCGGCATGTGCCCCTGACTGAACTTCGAGAACGCTACCGGGGCCTGTGGCAGGTTGAACACAGCTTTCGGGTCACTCAACATGACTTGAGAGTACGTCCCGTCTTTCACTGGACACCGGATCGTATTCGTGCCCATCTGGCCATTGCCTACATGGCTTTCGCCTGTGTACAGCACT
>RKSB01000131.1 GCA_007571095.1 K189A clade bacterium
TGGCTGATGCTCGTCAGGCCGGCAAGCCCTCGCAGGACTTCTATACCCTCAGAGAAGGCAAAGCTGTTTGCCTGAATAATGATCGGGTATTGAGTGAATACCAGAATCGTATCCTCGTCCAGCCGGCGCAGACTCATTTGGGCGCGCACCTGTCTGCGAATGCCATTCATTGAAAGCTCGGCATCTACCAGCCTTTCGCTCGCCATATTCTGTTCAAATCCCTCTTCAAGCTCAACCGTGACCACCGCATAACGTTGCTCATCGAAAAGGAACTTGACCATTCGCTCATTGCGTATCGGTATCAGAGTCTCGACCGAATGCAGGTCAATACTCAAGGTCGCCTTGCCCTGCCTGTCAATGGCTCCGGTTACTCGTTGAAAGCGATGCGGTTCAACCAGAGTCTGATTTTTCAGGCTGGTAAAGCTGACATTGGAGCCTTCGGGGTCAAGGTGCCAGACCGCGGATTGGGCAGTAGAGCCGAAAAACAAAAGAACAAGGCTTGCTCGCCTCATGTATCGGTAAAAAGGAGCGATCGTGGCGGGCATCAGGAGCCTCCTGTTTTTTTCTGGCTTCGTATGCTGTCTCGAATCCTGTTGATTCGACCAGACAACTCGGCGGCTTTTGCGTTGACTCGTTCGCAAAAATCGCTTGCCGTTGATGAATAAATCAGACTTCGAGTGACGTTAATGATCAACCCATTGCCCTCGATGTTCAAGCCGTGTTCCAGAGTTGCCACAAGATCGCCCTGTTGAGTGCCGATACCAGGAACCAGTATGGGCAGGTTGGGTGCCTGCTGCCGAATTCGACCGAGATCTTCCGGCCAGGTCGCACCGGCGACCAGACCGAGGCTCTTCTCCTTGCCTCGCCAGCCGGCCATTCTGCTCGCTATTTGCAGGTAGAGCGGAGGGTCTCCCTGTAGCTGAAATTCAGCACTGTCGGCATTCGAGGTTCGGCAGAGCACGAAACAGCCTCGATCAGGGTAGTCCAGAAAGGGCTTCAGGGAAGAAATTCCGAGATAGGGGTTCAGGGTTACAGCGTGCGCTTCGTATCTCTCAAAGGCTTCAACCGCATAAAACCTGGCCGTGCTTTCGATGTCTCCTCGCTTGGCATCCAGAATAACCAGATGGCCGGGATAGTGTTCCCGAATCCAGTCAATGGTTCGTTTTAACTGATCTTCCGCTTCGAGGGCTGAATAGTGAGCTATCTGGGGTTTGAAGGCACAGGCATAAGGTGCCGTTGCGGCAATGATTTCCCTGTTGAACTCAAAAACACCCTGGGAAGAGCGGGCAAAGGCGAGCGGCATTCTATTCATCAGGGGATCCAGGCCGACACACAACAGAGAACGAGTATCCGCCCAGGCTCGCTTCAGGCGATCAGCAAACGACAGATGTGGCACCCTCAGGCTCTGCTCAAAAGGGTATTCCGAAATTCGGGTTCACCCAGCAACCGTTCAACTGTACTGACGATCGCATAAGTTTGGCTGTCAATTTCCAGGTTCAGCAGCCCTCCATTCCGGCATTGCCCGAGCGTTGTTCTGCGTTGCGTCTCAGGAATCAGGTCAACTGCAAAGCGACTAGCCCCATAATCGACTTCTGAAACGGTCAGGCTGGCACCGTCAAGGGCCACGTAGCCCTTGTGAAAAAGATATTTGAACCACTTGTGTGCGCAACCCAACCACAGGCGCCTGTTGTCTTCGTCGGCCTCTATGTCGAGGATTTTGGCGGTATCCGAAATATGACCCGAAAGCAGGTGACCGCCCACTTCATCAGAAAAACTCAGAGAGCGCTCGATATTGACAGAGTCGCCAGCCTTCAACTGCCCCAGATTAGTCACCGCCCGAGTTTCTCCGGTGAGTTCGAAAGCCGCTGTTTGTCCGACCAGCTCGACCAGCGTCAGGCAGACACCATTGACAGCAACGCTACCGCCAATATCGAGATTTTGAATGGCCTGGCTGTTCAGATCCACTTCCAGACGCGTGATACCGCCCTTTTCGGATCCATATTTTTTGACAGTGGCCAGAAACTTTACGATGCCTGTAAACACCTGCAGGTCAAGAGGCTAGACCGAACCACGAAAGCCAGTCCGGTGAAAAGGAAGGATGCTCAGGATTGCTCGAGACCCAGAGCAATCAAGCGTTGTTGTTCCTGCTCAATATACCGAATCCATTGGCTGATACGGCGCGAAGCAGGCAGGTCCCGTTGATCCTGAGAAATTTGTTTGGCTGCCCGAAAGCTCTCGCCGGCCTGTTCGAGCAGGTCGCTGTTGAATCGGCATATACCCTGGACTTCGTGAGCCAACAGCCCGCCTCGCTTCAAACCGCCCTTGCGCAGAGCAGTGGAGGCTGCGTTGATACAGCCTTCATACTTGTCCTGATCCAGATAAACCTGAGCCAGATACAGATAGAGATCACCGGTTTTGTCCTTGCTCGCTGCCTCTTCGAGGACCGGTGCCGCCTTGTCTGCTTCCTGGGCCAGTTGCCAGGCCTGCGCCAGCGTCTTCATGTTCTTGACAGTGGGTTCGATCAGGCCATCGGCCATACCTTTTTCGATGATCACGCCGGCACGATAAGGCACGTCATTCTGCAACAGGAGGCCGGCAATGTTCATGATCTCTCTTTCTTTTTTCAGCAGGTCATCTATGTAGGCTGCGTCAATCGCCTGAATCTGACGATCTTCAAAGCCCTCCTGACCATACATGCCCGACAGCTGAACCCAGTACTCCCGTTTGGGGAAGTCCCTGACCATGATTTCAAGAATTTCGATCACCTTGGCGTACTCTTCTCGCTCAAAGTACATCGAGCGTAGCAGTAACCACCAGTTTTCACGCACGGTCATTTCCTGTTCTATGGCCAGTTCAATGGCTGTCTCCACGGCTGGAATGGCCTGGTCGAAATTCCGATTCTGGTAATGAATCTGAGCGAGAAAGACATAAGGATTGGGTCCAGGGTCAGGAGACAGCTGGAACCATTCCTCAAGATAATCCAGAGATGCCAGGTACTCTTCCTGCAGAAAGTGAAGCTGGCTCAGAGTATAGAGAGTTGCGAGTTCAAGCCCCTGGGGAATGCCCAGTCGTTCTGCGATCACCTCTTCGTAATGCTCGACCGCACCTGAGTAGTTTTCCGCAGCATAGGAAATATAGGCCAGCATATTGTAGATGGACGCCCTTTCGTAGGAATTATTGGCCCTGTCTCGTTCAAGAATTCTCCACAGCAGGGCTTCGGCCGATGGCAGGTCTTCTTCGTCTATCAGTGCCTGTGCTTCAGCCAGCCGCTTGTAAACCTGCTCGCTGATGGTCGGCGTTCTTCGAGTTTTGTACTTCTTTTCGTTCTTTTCCTGGGCCAGAACCCGGCCGGTTTCAAGCGGCAGAGAGAACCCGCCCGCCAATCCGATAACCAATAAAACAAGACTTGCGATCCTGAGCATTCTGAGAAACCTCCAACAGGCTCGCGCCTGTTATTCTTCCAGCTTGAACGTAATCAGATTCTGCACTCCAGGCACTTCGATCGGCTCGCCGTTGACAACCTTGGGCCTGTATTTGAACTTGAGTGCAGCCTGCTTGGCGGCGTTATCGAAGATATAGGGGGGGTCTGATTCCACGACCTGAGGGTCTTTGACAGCCCCGGTAACAGTGACCGTAAATTCAAGCAGGACATAGCCCTCTATGCCGCGAGTCTGGGCTCGCCTTGGGTATATGGGTGCGACCTTGACAATGGGCAGATAGTCGCCGTCATTGACAAAACCGCCGATACCTATGTTTACTCGAGTGTTTACATTGACCTCGGAGATATCGACACCTATCTTGTCTACCTGAGTATCGACTTCAGTCTGCGGCTGTTCGGGTGGTGGCTGTTCGGGTGGCGGCGGCTTGTCAGGTTTGTTTTTGCTGGTCTGTACTTCAAGCTCCTGCCGCAAACGTACAAAATCAATGAGGCGGCCTTTGGGGGCATCCGACAATACAGACTCATTGGTGTGAATGAGTGCTTGCATGAGGTAAAAAAGTCCTGACGTGACCAGCATCGCCAGAAAAATGCTCGGAAACAATTGTCGAAAGGCAACAGAACCCATCAGCTAGATGTCAGTAGATACGGCGACATCAGTGATCCCCAGCTGGCGAACCACGTCCAGTACTTCCAGCAACTGACCGGCATTGGCATTCCGGTCTGCCTGAATAATCAGGCTGCCCTTTGGGTTTTCTGCACGGATTCTCTCGATATGAGGCCTCAGGGAACCCTTGTCTACCCTGTTGTTATCAATCCAGATATCGCCACTGCTTCCAATGGCAACCAGAATGCTGACCAGAGGTTTTTTGAGGGCGGTCACAGCATCCGGTCGAAAGACATCAATCCCCGCCTCCTTGATGAAGGTCGCAGTTACGATGAAAAAGATCAGCATGATAAAGACGACATCTAACATGGGGGTCAGGTTGATATCGGCTTCGTCTTCTTGGTTAAATCTTCTTCTACGCACTGTGTCTCAACTTTCGTCAGCATGCAGGATCAGCCGGCTTTCAAAAAGCTCCGATTCCTGATTGACCTTTCTTTGTAGATAGATTACCGCAAACAGCCCCGAAAGGGAGCCTACCATTCCGGCCATAGTGGGTATGGTTGCCAGGGAAACTCCGGCAGCCATGGATCGGGCGTTGCCGCCCTGATTGGCCATGGAGTCAAAGACCGTAATCATTCCGGTTACTGTGCCGAGCAGGCCAAGCAACGGACAAAGGGCAACACAGGTCGTGATGATGGCCATGTTGCTGCTCACTTTTTCATTGAACTGGGACAGCAACAGGAGCCTGACCTGAAAAGCACCCCAGGAAGTTGTTTCCCTGCGCTCCTTCCAGATATTGAGGGATTGACGCAACAGCTTTCCGTGGCCGCCCCAAAAATAAAGCACTCGCTCAAAGATCAGCGACCACATGACAAAGATGACGGTCGCAATCAGAAAAAGGACGTTGCCGCCCCTTTCAAAAAAGATAACGAGGTCGATGTAGATGTTGTAAAGAAAATCCATCAACAGACCGGATCGTCTTCTAATCCAGAATTCTACCCGCCTGCTCGGCTTGCTGGGCTACCAGACCAGTGCTTTGCTCTTCCAGTATATGGACCAGCCCTCGACTTCTGGAATTGACCAGTGCATGCAGTAAAACCGTAGGAATGGCTGCACACAAGCCCAGCACGGTAGTAACCAGAGCTGTCGATATGCCTCCGGCCATGGTCTGCGGGTCGCCGGTGCCGAACAGCGTTATCGCCTGAAAAGTCAAAATCATTCCAACCACAGTACCCAGCAGGCCAAGCAGAGGAGACACCACTGAGATGACCTGAACGATGGGTAGAAAACGTGTGAGCTTGGGAATTTCGGCCATCACCGCCTCAGACAGCTTGAGTTCCAGGGTTTCCACGCCAATATCCTTGCTCTGTGTACCGACAAGCAACACCCTGCCAAGCGGATTGCTCTCGTTTGGTGAGTCCAGGTTTTCTGTCTGCTTGCGTATCTGGGAACCGACTCTGCTCAGATAAACCCACTGAAAGACTGCCAGCGCAATGCCGATGAGGCCCAGAATAATGATGACCGCCCCGACACCGCCGCCGTCCTGAATCCTCTCACCCAGGGTTTTGCTCTGAATGAGCAGATTCAACAGAGAGCCGCGAGTCGGGTCTATGGCAAAGGGAATGATTTCGTTGACTTCGGTTTCAGCCAGCCTGCGGGCACCACTGACAAAACGGGAGGCTGGTTGCCGAGGAAGCTCGACGACTTTCCCTGTGGCTGTGTTGTAATTGAGGTACTTGCCATCGGCGATCAGGCTAAAGGCACCTACTCGAGTAATTGGGGTTTGAATCTGATTTCCGCTGATGGAGGTCACCACACCCCGATAGGTGGTGATCTCTCCGGTCGCCGTCATCTGTTCCTGCAACAGGGCCCATAAACGCTCCATCTCCGCAATGGTGGCCAGTTGAGAGCTTTCACCCATTTTTCTGGCAAAGTCCTCCAACCACTCCTCTCGCCCTGGTATTTGCGCACTGACCAGACTGCTCTGAAAGACGCCTCGGGCATCACCGGCAACCTGTTGCAGAACGCCGAACAGTTCACGCAGAGTACCGAGACGTTCGTTGAGACGATCCTGAAGGTCGCCTATAGTGGCCTCGTTCTTGTTGAAGGTCGCTTCCAGTTCTTCGCTGATCCTCTCCTGTCGAGCACGTTCGGCTTTGGCATCTTCAAGCAACTGTGCCTGGTCAGCCCTGCGCTGGCTGAACTGCCTTTCTCGCTCTTCGTTCTTTTCGGACCAGTGGAGTTGGCGGTTCTGGATCAACTCCAGAAGCTCGGCCAGGTTGCTTGCCTTTCGCTGCTCAATATCCGACTCGCCTTCTGCCTCCTGAGCAACCGCCGAAGCCGAGAAGGCAAAAAGCAAGGCAAAGCCGATGAGAAGTCGTTTAAGCATCAGTTACTCCTCGGGCCGGATACTGGCAGAACAACCAGGTCAACCGCCGCCTGTTTGCGAGCTATCCTGATTGCCTGCTTGATGTTGGCGTTGTAGCTGTCATCAAGCAATTCAAAGCGCTCGGTTGACTTGTTCCAAAATCCAGATTCCTCGCCATCGGCAGTCTGATAAACCAGTACCACTCTGCCGACTCTGAGAAAGTCAACAATCTTCTGAGTGCCCGGCAGAGTGTCCGAATAAGCCTCCATGGTGCGCCCATATTCGCCTTCAATCTGGTAGGCATTAAGCACCGCACCAAACTTTTCGGACACCACAACATCCGCCCTTCTGACCACTTCTCTTAACCGGGCAACACGATCAGTGCGTTCCTTGAGCTGAAAAGGTACGTCCAGAGAAACAAACTGCTCCAGCCCGTCTATCATGCGCAACATCAAAGGAGTGATCTGGCGCTGAATAACCGTTGCCTGGGCAATGGACTCGCCGAGTTCCCGAATTCTGACCTGCTGTCGCTCAATCTGCCTTCGCAGCTGTTCGTTATAGACCTTGAGGGCCTCGACTTCCTTCAAGACCGTCTTGTATTCGGATTTCAGTTGTCGGGTTTCGCTGTTCAGGGAATTGATTCGCGACTGAGAGGCTCTTCCCTGATTATTGATGGCTTGTGTAAGCAGGAGTACCTCGTCCAGATCGTTTGCCGCCAGCACACCCGGCACAGCGAGAGCAACCATCAAGAGAAAGGCAGTAAAGGTTTGGCTCATTGAATCAAGGTGTCCTTGTCGAGTGCGGGCAGTTATTTCTCACAGTTTTTCGGGTGGTCTGTCTGTATTTTGATGGCACATTATACACATTGTCAGCTATGTGTATGCTACTTACAAAGAAGCACTCTCCAGATAAGCTTGACCTTTGCCTTCGGAGGGC
>RKSB01000127.1 GCA_007571095.1 K189A clade bacterium
GGCAATCGTACGGGCCACTCGAAGCGTTTTGTGGCAGGCTCGAACAGACAGACCAAACCGCCTCGCCGCCGTCGCCATCAGCACCTCGTCTTCTGGCATCAGCCGGCAGTCTGCCTGCGTGTCGCCGACACTCAACTCCTGATTGGGGCGACCTCGTCTTTTCAGTGCTCGCTTGCGGGCCAGCAGAACCTTTTCACGCAGAGCCTTCTCTGAATTCCTGTCGCCGTCACTCATCTTACGAAGCATGTCCTCTGCGGGAGGAGTTTCTACGGCAATGCGAAGATCGATGCGGTCGAGCAGTGGTTGAGACAATCTGGCGGCGTAACGTCTCTGTTTTTCCAGGCTGCAAACACAGTCTTCGGTGTCGGTTTTACAGTTTCGACCAACAGGGCAGGGGTTCATGGCTGCAATCAGCTGAAACCGTGCCGGAAACTCTA
The DNA here is from genome assembly GCA_007571095.1 of K189A clade bacterium. GTDB lineage: Bacteria > Pseudomonadota > Gammaproteobacteria > Pseudomonadales > Azotimanducaceae > RKSB01. The sequence continues at coordinate 438 of RKSB01000127.1, forward strand.
CCTTGTAGTTGGCTCTGGCGATCTCCACGCGGCCGGATTCCAGAGGCTCTCGAAGTGCCTCCAAAGCTCGCCGGTTGAATTCCGGCAACTCATCCAGAAACAGAACGCCCGAATGTGCCAACGAAATCTCGCCCGGCATGGGTATATGACCACCGCCGATCAGGGCAGTGCTTGATGAGGTGTGGTGAGGTGCTCGAAAAGGCCTGTCGAAACCCGGTTCCCGAACATTTCCGGCGACTGAATAGATGGCGTGAACCAGTAAACGATCCTTCTCTGTCAGCGGAGGCAACAGATTGGGCAGCCGCTCTGCAAGCATGGTCTTGCCTGTGCCGGGCGGCCCGGTCATCAGCAGGCTGTGACCTCCGGCGGCGGCGATACAAAGTGCTCGTTTGGCCGAAAGCTGCCCTCGAATTTCTGCAAGCGACCGAGAAATCGGCCGTCGTTGAGCCGGTTTTTTCGGCGGGCTGCTGCACGCAAGCTCCAGTTTGCCGGCAAGATAGCCGACCAGTTCCCCAAGATGGCGTGCCAGCAGCACCGGCTGTTGAATCAGGGCTGCGTCTGCGGCATTGGCAGCGGGTATGATCGGCACTCGCCCCGACTTTTGGCCGGCGACTATCGCAGTCAGCACTCCGGGTATTTTGCGAGTATGGCCGTTCAGTGCCAGTTCGCCAACGAACTCGTGATCCTCCAGCCGAGTACCCTGCGTTTTCAGCTGCCCTGAAGCCGACAGGATCGCAATGGCAATCGGCAGATCAAAACGACTGCCGCCCTTGGGTATGTCGGCAGGTGCCAGGTTGATAGTGATACGACTCTGCGGAAACTGGAAATGGCAGTTCAACAGGGCACTTCTGACGCGATCCTTGCTCTCCCTGACCACTGTTTCGGGCAGGCCGACTATGGTAAACCGAGGCAGGCCCGAACTCAGGTGAGCCTCTATTGTGACCAGCGGTGCTTGGATACCAAGCTGACTCCTTGAATAAATGATGGACAACATGAGACCAGGCAAGTGGAAGAAGCTCAGGCCCTGAAGGCAGAGCCGAAAAAAAGACTCTTTAGCCTAGTCTCCCCTCGTTGTTTGTCGACAGCAGATTTCTCCGCTCATCGAGTGAGCTTTTAGCCCTGTCAGTCGGCTGATTTTGTTACAGGCGAGATCTGGAAGCGAATGGAATGTCCGTCAATCCAGTGGTCAAAAGTCTCTTCGGACTGTTCGAATGTGTGGCTTGAGGCTTCTGCTGTCAGGGTTTCTCCGCAGATATACTGGCGGTGATTGGCGATGACTTTGGCCAGCGCAGAATCGGCCTGATACAGCAGGCTAATTCGATCAGTCACCGCACATCCCGTGAATTTTCGAGTGTGTTGGATCAGCCGTACAAGTTCTCGGGCGTGGCCTTCCTCGACCAGTTCCGGGCTAAGCGTTCCGTCCAGCACAATCGAAATATACTGATTGGTCACACAGGCCCCTTGCGTCTTTGCTCGCCTCAGAACGGCTATCTCCCGGTCGGTAAAGACCTCGCCTTCCAAAGTGAGTTGACCCGTCTGCAACAACTGCTGAATGTCGTCGGCACTCAGCCTGGAAATGGTTTGCTGGAAGCCCTTCATTCGCCGCCCCAGACGTTTGCCAAGCAGAGGAAAGTTGGGCTTGGCATAGTATTCGACAAAGGCATCTTCATCATCGTCAAAGGCCACCTCCTTGACGTTGAGTTCTTTTTTCAGGATTTCTTTCAGCGAGGCAATCGAATCCAGCAGCTTTCGACTTTTGTGAATGACCGTCAGCCGTCCTAACGGCAAACGCAAATGAATGCCCAGTCGCTCGCGTTCCTGTCGGCCAAGCAGCACGACCTGCTGCATTTGCGAAACCGCCTCCTCAAGTGCTGGCTGCATGAGTTCGGAGTGACTATCCGGAAAGCGACAGAGATGGACGGATTCAACCCTTTCCGAGACATCTTCCGAACTCAGATCGAGCATTTGCCGATAAATGGTTTCGGCCATAAATGGAGCAAAGGGTGCCATGATGCGGCCGAATTCGTGAATAACCCGATGCAGGGTCGAGTAGGCTGTTAATTTCTCGGCAGTCATATCCTCGCCCCAGAATCTCGAACGGTTGAGTCGAATGTACCAGTTGGTCAGGTCTTCAATGAAGTCAAACAGCAGAGGTGCCACCCCGTAGAGCCGATAAGCCTCCATTTCTGCCTTCACTCGAAGCTTCAACGTCTGTAGCCGAGAGGTCAGCCATCGATCAAGCACAGAGTAGCCTTGGTTCGGCGGATTTTCGGGTGTCCAGCCATCGACAGTGATGTAGGTTCTCAGGAACTTCCAGGCGTTGTACCAGGGCAACAACACTCGCCGAGCCATCTCTCGAACTCCCTTGTCGGAAAACCGCTGCTCTTCACCCTTTAACAGGTTGCCGCTGATCAGGTAGAGCCGAAGGGCATCGGCTCCATATTCGGCCATCAGCGTCTCAGGTGAGGTGTAATTACGCAGCCGCTTCGACATTTTTTTGCCGTCTTTGGCCATCACCATGCCGTTGACTATGACGTTCCTGAAAGCCGGCTTGTCGAAGAGGGCAGTCGACAGAACCATCAGGGTATAAAACCAGCCACGAGTCTGATCCAGGCCCTCGGCGATGAATTCCGCCGGATAACCTGCTTCAAAGCCTGCACGGTTCTCAAAAGGGTAGTGCTCCTGAGCATAGGGCATGGACCCAGACTCGAACCAGCAGTCGAACACTTCAGGCACGCGTGAATAGACTCCCTCCTCGCCCGGCACCGAAAACTCGATTGAATCGACATGCTCTCGGTGCAGGTCGGTCAACTCAGCACCAGAGACCTTCTGCAGGTCTTCGACCGATCCGAAACATTTCGCTTTGCCGGTTTGGTTGTTGACCCAGACGGGCAGCGGCGTTCCCCAGACTCGATTGCGTGACACCGCCCAGTCGCGCGCTTCCTTGAGCCAATTACCGAACCGACCCTGCTTGATGTGTTCCGGTACCCAGTGCACTTGCTCGTTGGCTCGTATGATTCGTTCCTTGAATGCACTGACCGAGACATACCAGGAGTCGATGGCCCGGTAAATCAGCGGAGTGTCCGAGCGGTAACAAAAGGGATAGCTGTGCTCGATCACATCCTGCTCGTACAGCGTCTTGTGCTGCTTCAGATAACGGGTGATTTCGGCATCGGCATCCTTGACATACCGGCCGGCGAAATCACTGACTTCGGCGTCAAACACGCCCGACATGCTGACCGGGCAGACAAGGGCATCCAGACCGGTTTCCTTCGCTATTCGATGGTCATCCGCTCCGAAAGCGGGTGCTATATGCACCAGACCCGTACCACTGTCGGCGGTCACATAGTCGTCATTGACGACAACGAAATGGCCACTGTCGCTGTAGCGGGCAAAATAGGGGAAAAGCGGCTCATAGCGTCGGCCGAGCAGATCCCGACCCTTGCACCGAGAAAGCACCTCAAGCCTGTGCCGATTGCTGTAAGCCGCCAGCCGACTTTCGGCGAGGTAGCAGACGATCTCCAGGTCGAGGTCTCTGACTCGAACATAATCGACATCGCCGCCGGCACAGATAGCCAGATTGGACGGCAGAGTCCAGGGAGTCGTCGTCCAGGCCATCAACCAGGCATCTTCGTCGACCAGCTTGAAGAGTACGGTAATCGACGGGTCCTGCGTCTGCTGATAATTGGCGTTGGCCTCGAAGTTCGACAGCACGGTGGCCAGGGCGGTCGAGACAGGCACCACCTTGAAACCCCTGTAGACCAGCCCCTTGTCCCAGAGTTGACGAAAAACCCACCACACAGACTCCATGAAATCCGCATCCATGGTCTTGTAGTCGTTGTCAAAATCCACCCAGCGCCCGAGCCGAGTAATGGATCGCCGCCATTCCTGAGTGTAACGTTGAACAATACTTCGGCAATGGTCGTTGTAGCCACTCACGCCGAAACGCTCAACGGCTTGGCTCGTGGTCATGCCAAGCTTCTTGTCGATCTCGTACTCGATTGGCAGGCCGTGGCAATCCCAGCCAAACCGGCGCTTGACATGAAATCCCTGCATCGTCCAGTAGCGAGGCACCACATCCTTGATGGTGCTGGCCACGAAATGCCCGTGATGAGGCAGGCCGGTGGCAAAGGGCGGGCCGTCGTAGAAGACGTAGGGTGGACAGTCGGCCGTTGCTTCGAGCGATTGCCGAAAGACGCCCTTCCGTTCCCAGAACTGCAATACCTTCAATTCGGCTTCGACCAGCGAAAAACTGCTGTTCTCTGCTTCGTCTGACGAGTGATTTTGGTTTGGTTGAGTCTTGTTCACCGCCAACTGCTCCGTTGCCCTCGTCCGGTTGCCACCTGTTCGCCCGGCATATTTTTCTAAAATACAGGGCCAAAATTGTCTGTTGACGGGTTTCGTATTATAACGATCGCTTTGGGCCAGTCAGTTGCCGTCCTGGCCGACCTGGCGCAAGCAAGTCAGCCGAATGCAAGAAAGGCGGCCATGCTCCAACCGGAGACTCGCTGGTTAAAACCGATGTGATGCGACTGCCCGTGGTCAGCCAGTAGAAGCAGAAGTCTTTTTGCTATTCTATTTATTCTACAGGGCTGGCCACTCGCCGGTTGTCAGTTGAGTGTCTCCTTTTATAAAGTTAAGGATTCGAAAACTGGAGGTTAGAAAACTATGTCAGCAGGTATAAAAGCAAGCAAAATCACAGTTTTCCTTGTCGGTTTCCTGCTTCTTTCGGATTTGCACTTTGCTTATGGGCAAGAAGTAGCTGATGGCGAGCATTCAGAGTATTTGCCCAAAAAGGATTTCAGAAAAGCTCGCCTTGTCGGTCAGGATTTTTCTGGACAAAACTTTTCTTCCGCCAATTTCAAAAAGGCGAACCTTAGAGAGTCCAACTTCGAAGGTGCCGACCTCAGCAAGGCCAATCTCAAAAAGACCAATCTCAGAGAATGCAATTTCGAAGACGCAAACCTCAGCGAGGTCAACCTCAAAAAAGCAGATCTTCGGGGAGCCAACCTCAAGGGAGCGGATCTCACGGACGCGAATCTCACAAAGGCCAAACTCAGGGGAGCGGACCTTCGGGATGCGAATCTTACGGGAGCCAGACTCAGGGGAGCAGATCTTCTGAATGCGAATCTCACGGGAGCCAAGCTCTAGCCAGCCAGTCCGCCGGCGTTCATTTTCAGACTGGCCGCTCTGCTCGGCATTGCCTCTCTTCAGGAGGCATATTCGAGAAACCCGCCATCACGACTCCGTTGCTGCTCTGCCGTCCAGGCACTGGCCAAAGAGAGAGTCAGCAGAGCCTGTCTGCGAAAGATCCGAAAGCCGAGTCATGCCGCTTTTGTTCCCAGGCTCCGGTCTTTTTCGACACCTCTGTTGGCCAGCACCCACAAGCGTCCCGAAACCAGCACAGAAACCAGTGCAAGCCCGCACGTGATGGCTACCCAGAAGCCGTATATGCCCATCGCCGAGGCCAGACCATAGGCCAGAAAGTAGCCGAGTGGAAGGGTTAGAAGCCAGTAGACGGCGAAATTGGCCACCAGCGGGAATCGAGTGGCTTTATAGCCTCGAAGTGCCCCGGTCACCATGGCCTGAATGACATCAAACAACTGAAACAGGCCGACAAACACCAACAGACCCGTCATCAGTTCTATAACCTCGGGGTTGGTCGTATAGAAGCCGGCAAAATCTTCTCGAAACAGGATAATCAGCCCGCCGTTAAACAGACCCACGGCGGGTGCCAGAACAAGCACCAGCCTGCTGATCAGGCGAGCTGTCAATAGCTGTTGCCCGCCGACAAGAAAGCTGATTCGAATACTGGCGGCCTGCCCGAGTGCCAGCGGAATCATAAAGGCGACACCGGCTATATTCATGGCGATCGAATGACTGCTGACGACGGTTGCACCCAGCCGTCCGAGCAAGAGTGTGACCAGCGAAAAGAAGCCCATTTCAAGAAAGCTGGTCAGCCCGATAGGCAGCCCCAGGCTGACAATCTCCCGAATTCTCGTCCACCGAAACCGAAACTTGCTCAGGGCGTTCCAGCCTGTCCTTCTGATGGATGGCTGCAGGGCAATCGCTATCATAAACAGGCATTCAAACCACATGACAATGGCTGAGGCTACTCCACAGCCCACGCCGCCGAGTGCCGGCATGCCCAGCTCGCCGTACATGAATATATAGTTGAGCGGAAACTTGCAGATCAGTGCCGTCACCGCCACCACAAAAGCCGGTCGAGTGCGGCCCAAGCCTTCCACCATATAACGCAGGGCGAAATACATCAAAATACCCGGCATGCCCCAGGCAGTTGCCGAAAGATAGCGGCTGGCAATGTCGACGACCTCGGGGCTCGCCTGTGTGAGCACCAGCACAGGTTCAAGGTTATGAAACAGAATGATGAGGATTACCGAACTGGCCGCTACAATCCAGACAGCCTGTTGCAAGACTTCGCCTATGGCCTCAGTTCTGCCTTCTCCTCTCAGTTGAGAGACAGTTGGCGTAACAGCGATCAAAGTCCCCCAAAACAATAGCAGAATAGGCCACATCAGGCTGCCTCCGAGGGCGATACCGGCCAGGTCAACGACACCCAGCCGTCCGGCCATTACGGTGTCCATCACACCCATCCCCATCCAGGCCACATGTGCTCCGGCAACAGGCAAACCAATCACCAGCAACTGGTATAATTCACTCGGCCAGCGAGCTATTGAAGAGCTGCCTTTTTTCACCGATCTGTTCTCGGAAACGTCCCGAAATAACCGGTGCTTTCAGTGGCTCGCCGGTTGCCGGACTCGACTCCTTGAAGCACCAGGCTTTGAGTTATGGACATCGCATCTATCCGTAGAGAATATCGCCGACAGGGAATCGACAGGGAAGACCTGTCAACCTCACCCTTTGACCAGTTTCGCCGCTGGTTCGCCGAAAGTGAAGCCTGGCTTGAGGACCCGACGGCGATGGTACTGGCTACCTCCAACCTTGTCGATCAGATTTCCCAGAGAATAGTCCTGTTAAAGGAGATCGACGAACAAGGGCTGGCTTTCTACACCAATTATGCCAGTCGCAAGGCCGCAGAAATGAATGCCAATCCTCGTGTCAGCGCACTTTTTCCCTGGCATTCACTGGATCGTCAGGTCATTATTCACGGCTCTGTTGACAAGCTGACACGCGAGGCTTCACAAAAATACTTCTCCAGTCGCCCACAGGCCAGCCGGCTTTCCGCCTGGGCCTCGCCTCAAAGCCGGATTGTTCCTTCTCGAGCATGGCTGGAAGCCAGAGTGCTCAAATACCAGACGAAATTCAGCGACGGCGAAATACCCCTGCCGGATTTCTGGGGCGGCTACCGGCTGATACCCTCTCGCTTTGAGTTCTGGCAGGGCCGCAGCCACCGTCTTCATGACCGCTTCGAATACCTGAGGAATAAGAGTGCCGACTGGACAATTCACCGGCTGGCTCCTTGAGCGTAAGCTGAAAACCGGCGAGTATCCTGCACTCTCGCCTCGAATGCCTCAAGAACCGGAAAACCGGCCGAATAATTCACCGGCCAGCCCCTTGAGTGTAGCTAAAAACTATAGGCAGTATCAGTAAAAACAATAGGCAGGCGGTTGCAACGTGGCTATAATCCAGCAGTCGATATTTGTGGTTAGTTTTCTATTATTTTCGGGAGTGTAAATCATGGAACTCAAGGACAGTCAAACCCTGCAAAATCTCAAGGATGCGTTTTCCGGCGAGTCTCAGGCCAACAGACGTTACCTTTACTTCGCTCAACAGGCGGATGTCGAAGGCCAGCCAGATGTTGCAACCGTCTTTCGGTCAACCGCCGAAGGCGAAACCGGCCATGCACACGGCCATCTGGAATATCTCGAAGAGGTGGGCGACCCGGCCACCGGCAAACCCATCGGTGACACCAGCAAGAATCTGGTAGCCGCCATCGCCGGCGAGACTCACGAATACACTGACATGTACCCAGGCATGGCCAGAACAGCTCGCGATGAAGGCTTTGACGAGATTGCCGACTGGTTCGAGACCCTGGCAAAGGCCGAACGGTCGCACGCCAATCGATTCCAGAAGGCACTGGACTCCCTCTAAGCAAATCCTCGACAAGCCCCGCCAGAGTTCTGGTTCGCCCGAATTCCGGCGGCGGCAGCTTCAGCAAAAACACCGTTTTCCAGGGGCTTTCTGAGTCATGAAGGAAGGTAGCCTGGAGGCTCCGGATCGGCAACCGATTGCATGGCGAGAGCCAGAGTTCTGGGATCCTGCCGCACTTGAGCAGGAACTTGAACGGGTCTACGACATCTGTCACGGTTGTCGTCGCTGTGTCAATCTGTGCGAGGCCTTTCCAACGCTCTTTGACCTGGTCGATGAGTCGGACACTCTGGAAGTCGATGGTGTCGCCAAAGAAGACTTCGGCAAGGTCGTTGACGAGTGCTATCTGTGCGACCTGTGCGCTGAAACCAAATGTCCCTATCTGCCTCCGCACGAGTGGGCGGTCGATTTTCCTCACCTGATGCTGAGAGCCAAGGCCCAGAAGTTCCGTCAGGGCCAGACTCGGTGGCGAGACCGTCTGATTACCAGTAGCGACAACCTGTTGTCCAGCGTATCCAGGCCGATGGTTGCCGGCCTGGTCAACAAGCTCAACAAGCAGCCTCTTTTTCGCCGTGCCCTCGAAAAGGTGACAGGCATTCACCAGCAGGCACCCTTGCCGGAAATCCAGCCGCCGTCAGTCCGCCGCAAGCAACTGAAAGTGGATGCGGTGGAAAAATCAGCCTCGACTCCCGAGACCACTGGCAAGGTGGCCATTTTCACCACCTGCTACGGCCATCATATTTCGCCTTCGACAGTAGCGGACATAGCCGCCGTGCTGACACACAACTCGATTACAACTATCCTGCTGCCGCAAAAACACTGTTGCGGCATGCCCAAGCTGGAGCTTGGTGATCTGGATGCTGTCGCCCGCCTCAAGGAAGCCACTATGCCTCAACTCGTGGAGGCTCTGGATGCCGGCTATGATCTGGTGGCACCGATTCCTTCCTGTGCCCTGATGTTTCGTCAGGAGATTCCGTTGCTTTATCCGAACGACGAACAGGTCGCCAGAGTCAAGGCGCGCTTCTTTGATCCTGCCGAATACCTGATGTTGCGCCACAAGGCCGGCTTGCTCAATCTCGACTTTCAACGTGGCCTTGGCCGGCTGGCCTACCATATCGCCTGTCACCAGAGAGTCCAGCGCATCGGCCGCAAAACCCAGGAGCTTTTTGGTCTGATTCCCGATACAGAACTCACGCTCATTGAGCGTTGCAGCGGCCACGACGGTACCTATGCGTGGAAAAAGGAGACCTATGCTCATGCGATGAAAATCGCCCGTCCTGTTGCTCGCCGTGTTGACAAGGCCAACCCCGATGCCTGCATGTCCGATTGTCTGATGGCGGGCCGAATGATCGCCCACAGCCGAGGTACTGACGACCCCGTGCCTTATCCTTTGTCCCTGCTTCGTCAGGCTTACGGTATCTAGGGCCGGTTGCGAATCCAATGAACAAGCTCACGCCCGCCGATCTTTTTTCGCTTGAGCAGTATGCCGTTCAGCGTTCGGACTTTCGTCGCTCGGCCATGGCCCACAAGTTGCGCCGAAAAGTACACTTGGGCGGCCACCTCACACTCTTCTTTGAAGACCGCCAGACGATGCACTATCAAATTCAGGAAATTCTCAGGGTCGAACGTATTTTTGAGCCCGAAGACATCGCCGAAGAGTTGGCGGCCTATAACGCGCTGATTCCAGACGGAAGCAACTGGAAGGCGACCTTGATGTTGCAGTATCCGAATGTTGACGAGCGTCGCCTGCGGTTGCAGGCACTGGTCGGTATCGCTGAACGAGTCTATGTCGAAGTCACCGACCGAGTCTATGCCATCGCCGACGAAGACCTTGAACGCGACACCGAGGAAAAAACATCCAGTGTGCATTTTTTGAGGTTCGAGTTTTCAGACGAACAAAGCCAGGCCATTCAGCAGGGTGCCGAGGTCAGGATCGGCGTCGATCACCCTCAAATGAATCACCAGACGCTGTTGACAGCCGAACAGCAAAAAGTTCTGGCCTGCGACTTGGCCGACTGAACTCGGGCTGTTCCTGATTCAACATCAGAAAAACAGGTGCCTTCCGGTCAGGGTAGTGCCGACTGGCCTATGTCTCTGCGGTAAAAGGCACCGGGCCAGCTGATACTTTCGCAAATTTCGCAGGCTCTGGTTCGAGCATCCGCCAGAGTTTCCCCCAGTGCGGTGACCGCAAGCACTCGCCCGCCATTCGTAAAAACCCCTTATCAGAAAAACAGATGCCTTCCGGTCAGGGTAGTGCCTACTGGCCTATGTCTCTGCGGTAAAAGGCACCGGGCCAGCTAATACTTTCGCAAATTTCGTAGGCTCTGGTTCGAGCATCCGCCAGAGTTTCCCCCAGTGCGGTGACCGCAAGCACTCGCCCGCCATTCGTCAAGAGCCCTTCCGGCGTTTGAACCGTACCGGCGTGAAATACCTTGTAGTCGTCTCCCTCCGTCGACAAGCCTTCTATCGGTGGACCTTCTATCCTATGTCCGGTCGAATAGTCGCCCGGATAGCCTCGGCTTGCCATCACCACCGCCAGTGCAGGGCGAGGATCAAACACCAGATCCTTCTCATCGAGATCGCCAGCGGCTGCCTGCCGACAGACTTCGTAAAGGTCAGATTGACAGCGCAGCATAATCGGCTGGGCTTCGGGGTCACCAAAGCGGCAATTGAACTCGAGAACTCGTGGCCCGTCATCCGTAATCATCAGCCCGACATAGAGGAACCCCTTGTAAACCGTGTCCTCGGCAGCCATTCCCTCCAGTGTCGGAACAACCACCGTCTGGTTAATGGTTCGAGCCATCTTTGGCGTAATCAGGGGGCTGGGCGAGTAGGCACCCATGCCACCGGTATTGGGCCCAAGATCACCGTCAAAAGCCCGCTTGTGGTCCTGACTGCCGGCAAAGACCTTAAACCGTCTGCCGTCGGTTACCAGAATAAAAGAAGCCTCTCGTCCGACCAGATGTTCCTCCACCAGAACCGACGAATGGCCTTTTTTGAAAAAACTCTCGCACGCCGAAAGGGCTTCCTTGAGAGTCTCGGCTACCACCACTCCCTTGCCGCCGGCCAACCCGTCCGCCTTGATAACGACCGGCAGAGGCTGTTCGTGAATATAGTCTTCGGCCTCTGTCCACTGGTCAAAGGCTTGTGCTTTTGCGGTGGCTATTCGATGCCTTTGCATGAAGGCTTTGGCAAAATGCTTCGAACTTTCCAGCCGGGCAGCCAGCCGACTGGGCCCAAGGCAGGGCAGCCCGAGACTCTCAAAATGATCGACTATGCCAGCCGCCAGGGGTGCTTCAGGCCCAATCACGGTCAGGTCAACTCGCCGTTTTTCTGCCAGTTCCGCCAGGCCGGTTAAGTCATCGGCCCTTACAGCAAGGTTCTCCATGGCCGGCTCGTTGGCCGTTCCGCCATTACCGGGTGCCACCAGCACTCGGCTCACTCGGGGTGATTTTGCCAATTGCCAGGCCAGTGCGTGTTCTCGGCCCCCCGCTCCTACCACCAAAACCGTGCGTTCACTCATAACCGCTAATGCCGAAAATGTCTTTGTCCGGTAAAAACCATGGCCATGTTCGCCTCATCGGCCGCTTCGATAACCTCCCGGTCGCGCATCGACCCGCCTGGTTGAATGAGCGCGCTGACGCCTTGTTCAGCCACCTGGTCGAGACCGTCCCGAAAGGGCAGAAAGGCATCTGAAGCCAACACCGCCCCTCGAACATCGAAGCGGCCTTCCCGTGCCTTCATCAGAGCAATTTTGCTGCTGTCGACTCGGCTCATCTGGCCGGCTCCGATACCGAGAGTCTGGCCATCCCTGACCAGCACCATGGCATTGGATTTGACGAACCGGGCGATATGCCAGCCAAACAGCAGATCGGCCAGTTCAGGCTCACTCGGCTGCCGCCGGCTAACCATCTTTATGGAAGCCTTGTCCGAAGCTGGCGAATCGGCTTCCTGAACCAGCATACCACCGCCGATGGCCCGATACTCAAGCCGTCTCTCGCCTGTCTCTGAAGGCATCAACAACAGCCGAACATTTTTGCGTTTGCCCAGTATCGGCAGAATTTCCTCGATCGCCGCTGAAGGCATCTCCGGTGCTATCAGAAGTTCGCAAAACTGCCGATCAAGGATAGCCTTTACCAGTTCGCCGTCGAGAGGCCGGTTGAAGGCGAGAATGCCGCCAAAAGCCGAGGTCGAATCGGCCGAAAAGGCCCTTGAATAAGCGGTCTTCAAATCTTCTCCGAGGGCAGCACCACAGGGGTTGGTGTGCTTGACAATCACGCACGCCGGCTGCTTGAGGTCGCGCACGCAACTCCAGGCCTCCTCGGCATCGCTCAGGTTGTTGTAAGACAATGTCTTGCCGCAAACCTGCCGTGCGTTCGCCACTCCGGTTCCGGTTGTTCGATAGAGTGCCGCTTTCTGGTGTGGGTTCTCGCCGTAACGCAGCACTCGAATCCGTTTCATCGACAGATGCAGGCAGGACCCCGCCGGCCCCTCTGTGCCCTCAGCCTGTGAGGCCAGATAGTTGGCGATCATTCCATCGTACTCGGCGGTGTGCGAAAAGGCCTTGAGTGCAAGCTCAAACCGAGTCTGCTCGCTGATGACTCCGGCGTTGGCTTTGATCTCTTCCATCAGGGCAGGGTAGTCGCAAGCTGCTGTCAGGACGGCTACATTTCGGTAGTTCTTGCTCGCCGCCCTTATCATCGCCGGCCCTCCGATGTCGATGTTTGCCAGCGCGTCTTCCAGGCTTGCTTCAGGGTTTTTCACGGTTTTTGCAAAGGGGTAAAGATTGACTGCCAGCAGGTCGATTTTTTCGATTGAATGGGCTCGCATCTGTTCGGCATCTCCGCTGAAAGGATCGTGATGGCGGCCCAACAGCCCGCCATGGATTTTGGGATGCAGCGTCTTCACTCGGCCGTCCATGATCTCGGGAAAGCCCGTGTAGTCTTCTATTCGGCGAACCTCTATACCGGCCTTCTGAAGGCAGGCGTGAGTACCGCCAGTTGACAATATTTCTGTCCCCGACTCGGCCAGAAAGCCGGCTAGTTCAACAATACCGGTTTTGTCCGAGACACTGAGCAACGCCCGTTTGATCACAGTGCGCTCACTTTCCGGCTATGACGAAAACCGGTTTCGGTGCCGAAACTGCCGCAATCAAGCAATCCATGCAAACCTCTTCGATGCCAGCTGGCCGCCGCCTGCGACCAGGCAGGCTTCTGCTTCGAACCAGGCCGAACAATCGCCAGCCCTGCGGAGTCATGCACTGGCCTGTTGCGAGGCGATCCAGCGCAACGCCAGGTCGTAGCCGCCAACGCCCAGTCCGGCGATGGTGCCGACGGCAATATCCTCAAGAAAGGAGTGATGACGAAATTCTTCTCTCGCCTTGGGGTTGGATATGTGGACTTCGATAAAAGGAATTTCCACGCCCAGCAGGGCATCTCTCAAAGCCAGGCTGGTGTGTGTGAAAGCACCGGGATTGATAATGAGAAAATCGACTCGTTCACTATTCGCCGCATGAATTCTTTCCACCAGGCCGTGTTCGGCGTTGCTCTGAAAGCATTCGAGCGTCAGACCGAGATCGGCAGCCGTCGCGCTCAGTTGCCGCTCCAGGCCCGCAAGGCTCTGCCGGCCATAAAGATCGGGTTCTCGTTGACCCAGCAGGTTGAGGTTGGCACCATTGATGACCAATACCCTTGTCACGCTGGCTCCTTGAAAGCTTGCGAAGAAGTGCTTTCTGTAACCGCCCGTCGAGCGGAACTCAACTCGCCTCCTGTTCCACCAACTCCAGTACCTTCTGAGGGTGGTCAGCCGCTCTGGATACTTTTTTCCAGTGTTTCCTGACTCGGCCTTCGGGGTCGATCCAGAGGGTTGATCGAATAACTCCGACCACCTTCTTTCCGTACATGTTTTTTTCGCCCCAGGCACCGCAAGTAATCATCAACTGCTTGTCCGGATCAGACAGCAGGGAAAAGGGCAGGTCATACTTGTTACGAAAGCGGGCATGGCTCTCGCTCTTGTCGGGCGAGACACCCACTATCGCCGTATTGGCCCGAGCAAACCGGTCGTACAAACGCCGAAACCCACAGGCTTCCTTGGTACAGCCGGGCGTGTCGTCTTTGGGGTAGAAGTACAGGATCAGATGCCGGCCCCTGAACGACTGCAGGGATACCTCTGTATTGTCCTGATCCAGCAGGCGAAAATCCGGTGCGGACTTTCCTTCCTCGATTGCTGAAGTATGAGTTGACATTTTTGCTTCCGGTTGAGTGAGAGAAACGAGAGCCTTAGGCTCGCTCGATATTATACAGACATCGGCAATCCGAACGGCATCAAGGGAATCAAGGGTATCAAGGCTGTGGAGGTGGCCTCAGGAATTCGAGCGAATAACAAAAAGGCCCTTGTTCCGGCAAGACTCGTCGCTTGCAACAGAGGTTCAGGCGGCAACCCGCCTGCGAACTCGCTCGCCAGCCCGTTTTGAGTCGACGACAAGCTTCAGTGGCTGTGAATGACTCGTTGATTGAGCGGTTGTACCGGCCGGGCGTTCATCGGATGCAGCTGCCGAAAGGCTTCGATCTGATCCTTTGACAGATAGATGGGTCGAGCCATCACATGCCACAGCACATCTTCGGAGCAGGGCGGAGTAGTCAGCGAGCCCTGGTAGCTGTAATAGCCCTTGTTACGTGGCAACAGACCAGAGGCATCGATCAACTGCTGCCTGTCGCCCTTCAGGGCCGACCAGATGGTTTCGATGACAGGATTGAAGGCACCTCTTCTCATCATCACGCCAACCACCGCCAGTTGACCGTCCTTGTGCCTGTGTACCAGATGCAGTTCCATATCGGCGTGGCGGCCTCTCAGGGTATGCTCGCTCGGGCTGTGAAAATGCAGTTGCAGCAGTTCGTAAGTCCTGCCGCCCGATTGAATATAGCTACCCGCCGAATAATCGACCTGAAGGGTATGATGGTTCTCAAGACCAGTCAGAGGAGTCGATCCATAGTCAAACCGCAGGTCGTTTGAAGCCCTGGCTCCCCTTCGAACGTCGACAGGCGACTGCATTTGTCCGGTTTTACACTGCTCAAACGCAGGATCCAGATCGCCCCAGTCGTTGGGTCCGGTTTCGCCGCTGTAGCCCCAGTGTGCCTTTTCTTCGGATACTGCATTGGACACGGCAAAGGCAGACAGCAGCAGGGCGAGAAGAGTCGCACGGCATCCATGAGCCGGCGAGCAAAGAAAACGAATGGGCATGATTTCTCCTTTTTTGTGAGTTTGTCGGGCGAATTCTCGAATGCTTCTACTATAAAGGTTAAAGGAGCGATTTGCGTTACATTGCAAAAGGCTGGGCGGCGCGATTTGCGTTACACTGCAAAAAAACTCGAAAATACCAGTATAGAAACATGAAATTACTGTGTTCTGGCTGGAAGAGAAAGTCATTAATGTACCGAAAATTTGCCCGTATCACCGCCTGATGAAAGACAGGGAAGCCATTCATCCGACATTCAGCCGAGGCATGGTAGCCGGCCTCTGGATATCACTCATGGCCTTGCTGTTTGTGGCTTTCAGCAACTGGGAGGAGGACCGGGCCAGTGCTGACCGCCTGCCTCAGTCCAGGGTTACCCAGGACGGCGAACGAGAGGTCATCCTCAAACGCAACCCCCAGGATCACTATGTGGCGGACGGTCTGATTAACGGCCACAGGGTCACCTTTCTGGTCGACACGGGAGCCACTCATGTCGCAGTACCCATGCATCTTCATCGCCGACTTGGGCTGAAACCGGGGCTCAAGGGTGTCGCCCGAACCGCCAACGGCGATGCCGAAGTCTATTACACTTCGATCGAACACCTGAGTCTGGGTACCCTTGAATTTGCCGATGTACGAGCCAGCCTGATTTCGGGCATGACCGGCAACGAGATTCTGCTTGGCATGTCCGTACTCGGAGAGGTCGAACTGGCCCAGCGGGGGAACAGGCTGTACATTCGTTCTGGAGACAGCCTGTGAGCAACAGTCGCTTTCAACAACTGCTCAAAAAACTGGGCAAGACTCTGGATGGCCTCGGTCATTCCGATGATTTCGGCTCCGAGGCGATTTTGCCTGTACCCCAGAAGGATTTCTGGGATCAGGTCATCGAGGGCTTCAGTCGCCGCCAGTCGATGCTTTACCCGTCGGCCACCCGCCCGCAGCCAGGCGAACGTTTCTGGAGCATTTCTGCACCGGCACCAGCCTGTCGGTACTGGATGATTCTGGCGACTCCCGAGGCTCGGGTAGAGTTGAGCATCGAGGCCCAAAGCAAGGCCAAAAGCAAGCAGTTGTTTGATTATCTTCATGAACGCAGCGGTGCCATCGAAAGCCGCTTCGGCGACAGCCTGATCTGGGATCGAATGGATAACCACAATGCCTCTCGAATACGTTCCAGCCATACCTTTGGCAACCTTCAGGACACTCGCCTGTGGCCCGATCTGATCGACTGGCTGGTGTCGGCGGCCATGCAGCTTGATTACGCCTTTTCGGATTCGCTCATCACCTTTGCCGGCAGTTCGAGTGCAGAAGAACTGAAGCCTGCCTGGAACAACCTGCCTTCGCCGGCAACGCAAGAGGACGGCTCTCCGCCCGAAGAGCCGGAAGAGCAAAAATCCCTGCCTGAGCTTCGTTTTGATTTCTGGCAGCAGGTTCTGCTCGGCTTACAGGAAAGGGGAATCACCCTCTACCAGCAGGCCCGAGCATCCAGGTCCCAATTTCTGAGCACTCGAACGGGTTTGGCCGGCTGCCGCTACTGGATGACCTTCAGTAACTCGGAAATACGCGTGGAGTTGCATATTGACCGAGAAGACCGCAAACAAAACAAGCTCGTCTTCGACTATCTGCTGAAGAACAAGGCCAGAGTAGAACAGGGCTTCGGCGTTGGCCTGATCTGGGATCGGCTGGACGACAGGCAGGCATCGAAGGTGCGCTATTGCCGAGCCCTGCACAATGGCTACAGCCGGCGAAACTGGCCGGACATGATCGACTGGCTGGCCGAGCATATTGTTCGTCTCGAAAGAGGCCTGTCCGAAGTCCTGCTGGACTATCGGCTGCTTGAACGAAGCAGTCGCCTCGACGCACAGGCAACAACCTCTGGTGATGCAGAGGCCGTGTCGAACGAGGAATTCAGTTCGCAGTCCCTGCCCACCCTCAGGCTGGCCTTCTGGACTCAAGTGCTGGACTCCCTGCGCGCCGGAAATTCGATGCTGTACAGAAACACCCGGCCGGCCAGAGCCTATTTCTTTTCCACTCGATCAACGCTCAGCGGCTGTCGCTACTGGATGACCTTTGGTCAGACCGAAATCAGGATTGAACTCAATATCGACCGCCAGGGCAGACTCGAGAACAAGCAAATTTTCGATTACCTCTACAGCCGCCGAAAAGAGATCGAAGACGCCTTCGGCAAACCCCTGGAATGGGATCGCCTGACCAACAAAAAGGTGTCCAAAGTCAGGTTGAGCCATGCGATTACCGACGGTTTTGAACAAGCTCACTGGCCGGTCATGGTGGGCTGGCTGACCGAACATATTACTCGGCTTGCGGAGGCATTTGACCCCGTTTTGCTTGAATTTGCCGCTCTTGAAGCTGCCGATCAGGAGCAGCAGGATAACGATTCGGCCTGAACTCCTGCTTTCTCGTCCGCACAAGGCTTGTCTCCCTTGCCTTGATGTTCGACTGCCTTTACAATTTTGCCGGCCCGTCCACCGGCACTCAACGGTGATTCACTCGACCTGTCTAACCCAAAGGCTGCGTGTGCTTTCTGCAGACATTTCGTCATGCCTGTCGA
>RKSB01000094.1 GCA_007571095.1 K189A clade bacterium
GGTTTGAATATTGCGGCGAATATCGAGATCCCTGCTCACCAGCCGAATGCACCGAAAGAGTTCAGCCGAATTGCCGGACGAAGTAATGCCTTGAACCGGGCGGGTTATTCTGCCCTTTGTGACTTGAGAAAACCGCATCCTCCATGAGGCTGGTTGCCGGCCACTCGGGTTACGAAAGTTCGATCAGGGGAAAGCCTCTTTTCTCCGTGGCTTTCTCTGAAAGCTAGCTGCCACCCAGAGTAAAGCCGTCAATCAGCAGAGAGCCGGTTTGAATATTGCGGCGAATATCGAGATCCCTGCCAACCAGCCGAATGCACCGAAAGAGTTCAGCCAGATTGCCGGCCAGAGTAATGCCTTGAACCGGGCGGGTTATTCTGCCCTTTTCGACCAGAAAACCGCCGCCGCCACGAGAGTAGTCGCCCGTTACTATATTCACTCCCGGGCCGAAAAGTTCAGTCACATAGAGCCCGTCCCCCATGGCTTTCAGCAATTCTTCCAGTTCAAGGTCGTCGTGAGTAATCGTCAAATTGTGTACGCCACCGGCGTTGGCTGTCGATTGCAGGCCCAGACGACGAGCCGAGTAAGTCGAAAGAACATATTGTTCAAGCACACCGTCGACGACAAAGGACTGCTCTCTGGTCGCCAGGCCATCGCCGTCAAAAGCCGCACTGCCCAAGCCTCCTTTTCGATAGGGCTGCTCACGGAGGGAGTAGCGTGCAGGCAGAACCTGCTGGCCCAGACTGTCGAGCAGAAAAGAGGACTTGCGGTACAGACTGCCGCCCGAAATGGCTGACAGCAAATGGCCGAGAAAACCACTGGCCACCCAGGGTGCCAGAAGAACCGGCATTTTGCCGGTGGCAATCGGGCGGGCTCCAAGCCGACTCACTGCCCTCGAACCGGCGCGTTCTCCTACGCTTTCGGCGGACTCCAGAAGGCCAGGCCGGCGAGCCACTGTGTACCAGTAATCCTGTTGCATTTCATTCGAGTCAGAAGCGATGACGGCACAACTCAGGCTGTGTCGAGTACCGACAGAAGTTCCGAGGAAGCCATGCGTGTTGCCATAAACGTTGCAACCCTGAGTGCTGGAAACCGTGGCCCCGTCACTGTTGCTTATTCTGCTGTCCGCCGCCTTGGCGCAGGCTTCGGCTTCCAGTGCCATGACCCTGGCCTCATCAAAACCAATCGACCAGGGATGGTAGAGATCCAGATCGGGCATCGCGGTGGCCATCTGCTCAGAGTCAGCCAGACCTGAACAAGTGTCTTCTTCGGCATGTTGTGCGATACGCCAGGCAGACTGAATGGTCTCTCGAATCGAATCAGGGTCGCCGGCAGTCGTATTGGCACTGCCACGAGAATAGCCGGAGTAGAGGGTGATGCTGAAACCCTGATCCTGATTAAACTGAACCTTGTCCAGATCACCCTGACGTACGGTAACCTCAAAGCCATTCTGGACGAATGCCGACACTTCGGCACTGTCAGCACCGGCTCGCCGGGCTTCCTGAAGCATCATCTGAACGCGCTCAGTCAGCATCGGCTGTTGCTGGCGGCTGTCCAGCTGCTTGTCCTGAATTATCATCCTCTGCTACTGCTTATGGCCAGAGTTTTTTTGCAAGCCATGCCTCAGACCTGGGTGCCGCCGACCGTGACGGCATCGACCTTCAAAGTGGGTTGACCGACACCCACGGGTACCGATTGCCCGTCCTTGCCACAGGTACCGACGCCCGTATCCAGTGAAAGATCGTTGCCCACCATCGAGACGCTCGCCATCACATCGGGTCCCTTGCCGATCAGAGTGGCACCCTTGACCGGAGCAGTCACTCTTCCCTTTTCGATCAGATAGGCCTCGGTAGCCGAAAAAACAAATTCACCCGAAGTGATGTCTACCGAACCGCCACCAAAATCAACGGCATAGAGGCCCTTGTCCACCGATCGAATAATCTCCTCAGGATCGGATTCACCGGCCAGCATATAGGTGTTGGTCATGCGAGGCATGGTCACGGCACTGTAGGATTCACGGCGGCCGTTGCCGGTCGGTTGCTGCTTCATCAGGCGAGCATTCAGCTTGTCCTGCATATACCCCTTCAAAACACCCTTCTCAATCAGAACCGTACACTCGGTGGGCGTTCCTTCGTCGTCGATATTGAGAGAACCACGACGGTTCTGCAGAGTGCCGTCGTCAACAATGGTGCAAAGAGGAGAAGCCACCTGCTGACCAACGCGTCCCGAGTACTCAGACGTTCCCTTGCGGTTGAAATCCCCTTCCAGGCCATGGCCAACCGCTTCGTGCAACAGAACACCCGGCCAGCCGGGGCCCAGCACGACCGGCATGACACCAGCGGGCACCGGAGATGCTTCGAGGTTCAGCAGGGCTTTGCGGACTGCTTCCCGTCCAAGATTCAGCCCTCTGTCCTGTTGCTTGAACTCCGAGTAGCCGAACCGGCCGCCGCCGCCCGAACTACCCTGCTCTCGCCGTTTACCAGAGGCTGCGATGACGCTGACATTCATTCTGACCAAGGGTCGAATATCGGCGGCGAGCCGACCGTCCTCGGACAGCAACAGCATCACTTCAAAGGATCCGGCCAGATTCACTCGAACCTCGGCAATCCTTTGATCCATGCCCCGCAAAGTCCGTTCAATCGACTGCAGGTAGTCGATCTTGTCCTTGTCCTGCCAGCCATCCATCGGATCCTGATCAGTGTAGTAATCCATCGACGCAAACCGGTCGGCGACCCTTAGTCGGCCAGTCTGGCCACGTTGAGCGATACTTCTGGCGGTGCTGGCGGCCTGCAGCAGGGCAGACTGACCTATGTCGTCGGCGTAGGCAAAACCGGTTTTCTCGCCAGCCATCGCCCTTACTCCGACGCCTCTCGCGATACTGTGACCGCCGCTTTTGACCGCGCCATCCTCCAGCGTCCAGGACTCGCTTCGAATATGCTGCATATAGATGTCGGCGGCCTCTATACTGCCGGGCAACAGGCTGCCGAGGGCCTGTTCCAAGGCGGCTTCATTCAATCCTGCCGGATCAAGAATATGTCGCCGAGCCATGTCCAGAGTATCTGCTGTCATGAGTTTTTTACCTCTGTTCCGAATAGCACAGTTTATGCGACAGCACGAAGGCTCCTGGCTTTACAGGGCACTCGCCTGCCCTCGCTCTTCTGCTGTCGTTTTCTTGAGACTGTTCGCCTTCTCTTCTTCGTCGGTCGCATCATGGGTATCGACAGAAAAATCCGCAAACACCTGAGAAAACTTGATATCGGGGTTATCCAGAGCACCGGAGACTTCGTATTTGCCGCTGCTCAGCCGGTCTATTCCTCGACGAAAGATTCGATTGGCCAAAAAAGTGATCGCGCCGGTGATAGGGTTCGACAGCGCCAGATAAGCGGCCAGCCAGGGCAGGTTTTTTGACACAGGCAGAGTGGCTATCAACTCGCCATCAATCCTGTTGTCGATCACATTGGCTTCGCCCTTAAAAGCCAGATCTGCTCCTGGTGCCTGCATACGCGCAGGTTCATCTACGCTTACCATGCCGGCATTAAACTCTGCCTTGCCTTGCAGGCTGTCGAAAGCAATCCCCTTGGCCTCCAGATCAGAAAAATCGAAATACAACCGGCGAACCCAGAAGGAGAAATCAAACAGGCTGATAAAACGAATGGCATTCGACACGCCCTTGTCCTCGGTAGTCAACTCACCTTTGAGCAGGTCAAATTCCACCTTGCCCTGCAACGAAAGCCAGTCAAAAAAGGCCGGCGAACCCGGCCACTCCAGGTCTGTGATCATATCGGCCTGGCGAGTTCGCAGAAACTCGGAATAACCCCAGGACGAAAAGACTTTACCCAAATCCCTGCCGGAAATATCGCCGACATAGCGAGTCCTGTCACCGGACGGAGTTCTTTGCCAGACAATCTCGCCCTGAGGCTGGGCTTCTCTGGTCAGTGGATACTTCATCCCCAGCAGCAAACCCCGAATGTTGGCACCCAGATTAAGCAACCGGACTTCATTTTCTTCAGGCTCAAGCAAAAAAGACCAGGCACCGTAATCCTCTCGGTCAATCTCAAGCAGACTGACCTCAAACAGGGTCGGCACCAGATCGGCGAAGTCCACGTCCAGCAGAGGGTCAAAATCATCGGAAGCCTCCTCCGCCAGTTCATCCTCGTAGTTTACTCGTACCCACCTGAGATCGGCTGTTACGGGGCTATTGTCGTCGTCAGGAATCTGAAAGGTTCCGCCGATTTCGTTGGCGATAATCCGGCCATCCCACAACTCGCCTTTTCTGTACATGGTGAGCAACGAGTCGTGAATGTCGAACTCTCCAAAGGTCATGTGTTCGGCCCTGACGACAATTGAATGAATCAGATTCGGTGCCTCGGTGCTGCCATCAGACGAGTACTCGGCATAAACCTCATCAAGGGCATCCACATAGTCTATCCAGGAGCCGACATCAGTCGTCTTGATGTTGCCGAATATATCGACACCGACCGGCTCGTCCGGCATGCTCATGGCTTCCTCGGAGTAAACTCTGACCACTCCTCTGGTCAGCTTGTCCTCAATCAGTTCCAGTTGGCCCTCAACAAAGCCGTTCAACTGAAAATCCATCAGGGTTTTGTCATGGGCATTCACGGAAAGATCGACTCTGGACGGCCAGGCTTCGTCAGGCGATTTGCCAAAAGGTTCAGGCAGAGGTGAATACAGGCCCGTCAAATCAGAGGTCAACTGCATCTCAATGGGTACACCTTCAACAAGCAAAAGCCGAGTCTGACCCGAATAGGAAAATTCCCCCGAAAGCAGGCGCAGGGAAGGCGTATCCAGCCAGGCAGCCAGAGGTTCGCTATGAATCACACCCGTTGAATCGACATAGACTCTGGATTGAGTCTCGTCGCTCCAGTCGGAGCGAATTTTGGCAGAGGACTCGCCGCCGAACAACCGAAAATCGAGACCCTCAGAAAACACGCCAAGCTCGGAGTCAAGCCGAATATGGCCGCTGCCTTCAGTGAATACCATTGAAGACTGGACAATGTTCAGCTGTGCGTCTGAAATCTGGCCGTCTGCTATCAGCCTTGCCTCATCACGGGGTTGCTCGGTATCAGACAGATCGAGTATCAGATCGAGTTCCAGCTGAAAACGCCCGTCACCCGAAGTCTGCCACTCAAGCACATCCGGATCGACAAAATCACGAGCCGGTGTCTGGCGAGTAAATTCCATGATCCGCTCAAGTCGGCTGTGCGAGCGTGCGAGAATATTGACCGGCTGAAGAAGCGAGTCCACGAGCGGTATCTCGACACTGGCCTGAGTAAACTCGATATCAAATATGCGAGCTTTCGACAGGAACAGACGAGAGTGATTTTCAGTCACCATCAGCCGCCCCTGAGTCTCTTCGGCTCGCGGCCAGTCGGGATGATAGTCAAAAACGACACCCTCCAGATCAAAGAGAAGCGACAGCGAGGACAGGTCGATCGGAGTACCGGACGGGCTGAGGTGACTGTGGTAAAGCAACCCGCCCTGAACAACCTCTCCGTCCTTGAAGGCGTCCCGAATCCAGATTTTCAGGTCTTCTTTCATGGTAACAGGCAACAAATCCAGGCTTCGGCTCGACACAATGTCGGTAAAAGACAGCTGGACGGTTGCTGTACGCAGAGAAGGCTCTGCCGGATTGCTGAGGGCAAAGCCGCCTCGAACACGACTGTATTCGGAACTCAGGTACAGATCGTCACACCGAATGTAGAAGGCATCGGGAGCAATGCTGAACAACAGGTCGAACCTGGCCTCGTGAACCTGGGTTATCGGAGCAAGCAGGCTGGGAAAGGCCATCTTGAAGGGGCCGGAGTCGACCTCGAACAGACCGCCTCTCTCGGACAGCAACAGATGCCCCTGAACGCCATCCATATAGGGAATGGCGTTGAAGTCCCTGACTTTCAGGTCATCAATTTTCGCCGTCAGGGCCAGTTCGACAGGTTCATTCGGCGTATGCCTCATTCGAACATACATGTCTTTGGTCGTTGCCAGAGGGTTGATTTCGTTGACCCAGTGTTTGATCTGGGCAGATACCTCCTGATCAAAGAGCAGAAAATGATTGAGGTGCTGGGTATTCAACTCACGAATATGAATCCAGTAGTGATCGGAGCTACTTCTGCGATCGATTTCTACCGCAGCAACGAGGCTCGGCATCGGCAGGCCGTCGTTATTCGACTTCTCCAGATCGACCTGCACCTGCCACTGCTTGCTGGATTCGCTCTGCAAGGACAACCGGGCAACTTGCGTGCTGAATACCGAAGATTCGCCAAGCTGGTTCACCAGAGTTGCCGACAAATTTTCTGCGGAAAAAGTCGTCTTGAGCCTGTATTCCGGCCTCAACCGAATGTTGGCTACCAGCGGCCCGGCATCCACACTGTCCAGACTGTTGCTCGCCAACTGAACCGGATTGCGCCAATCCTGCAAGTCGAAAACGTTCGCCGAAACCGTTGCATCCAGAGAAAAGCCCTCAAGCCTTTGGGGGTCGCCTCGAAACCTGCCCTGAAGCCTGAGTTGACTCGGTGGCTTGTCGGCTTTCCGGTTTGCACGGTTGTCTATATCTACCAACAGATTCGTCCACAGAATCTGACGTTGGGCGGCTGCCTCCAGAGTCCAGTCAACAGGGCGGCCTGCAAGCCAGATCAAGTCAGAATCAAGCCTCAACCGAATGTTTCCAAAATACCAGTCATCGGTTTCCAGAACGAATTCAAAAAGCGGCTGAAGGTTCAGATCCACGCCCCCTCGACCACCCCGAAGGCCGAGGCCGCCCTCCGAATTTTGTGTGAGTTGCAGATCCCCTCCCGTCACCCTCAGTACATCCGCCGACAGGCTCCTGCTCAGAACCCATTGCACCGGACTGAAGGAAAACTCGATCAGGTCAATCTGAATGGCTGATATACCGGCGGCAGAGACTATTTCAAAATCCTGAAGTCGTAGCCAGGGCGTAAAGTTATGCCAGCCCACCTCGATGGTGCCAATACGGGTTTCGTTACCCAGGATATTCGTGAGCCTGGATGTGATTTGCGGTTTCAGGTCGGGAATTTGGGCAGTCAGAAAGCGAACGGCCAGACCATAGATCATAACCAGAGTCAGACACACCAAGGCTACTGTGCGTACGGGAGCGTAAGCTTTGCTGAAGTACTGACTCATTCTCTAAAGTTTGAAAAGTCTGTAAAGATTCCTGAAAACAGCTTGTGGAGAAACAAATTCTTTATATCCTGTAGTTGTAGTTGGGGCTTTATTTTTTTATTCCCCTTCTACCCCATTTTTCGGCTGAAGGCTCCAGCTGAAGGCTCCA
>RKSB01000060.1 GCA_007571095.1 K189A clade bacterium
TTCGAGTGGCCCGTACGATTGCCGACCTTGAGGCCAGTCAGACAATTCGGCGGGCACACTTGCAGGAGGCTCTGGGTTTTCGAACCGACTCCTGACAGGCTGAAGTGGTCGATGTGAGAGGGGCGGCGAGTTGGCCAGATACCGAGAGTCAGGCACAGACCTGCCGAAAGAGGTTGTTCGGCAGAAAGTGAAGTGCCTGAGAATCGTCTTGCCGAAGAGGCTAACGTACCTGGTCAAGCATGTAATCAACGGCGGCCCGTAACTCGTCGTCGGTGCAGTTGTTGCAGGTGCCTCTGGCTGGCATCAGATTGATTCCGTTGAAGGTGCTTTCGTAAAGCACGTCCATGCCCTTCTCTATTCGAGGTGCCCAGGCGGCCATGTCACCCAGTATTGGTGAATTTGAGGCACCTGTGGTGTGGCAGGCAAAACAAAAGCCCTGGTAGACCTCCATACCGCCTCTGGGCATGGCCGAAACACTGAACACCGTACCTGCGGTCACACAGGGGTCGCCGGCCCTGCAAAGTTGGCCAGATGCCTTAATTCGCTCAACAATCTGCTCGGGGCTGCCGGGCGGAATCGCAAACAGAAATGCAGATACGAGGGCGGCTGTTGCCAGGAAAAGGATTCTGAGCAGCATGGCAAAAGGCGTGAAGCTTGAAGTGATTGGCGAACAGACGGACTGATTATAAACCACAATCGAAGAACAGGAACACAGCGACGGAATGTCGACGAAAACTCGACTACAGGGTCTTTTTTTCGCTTTCATTCGGCAAAAATCCTTGGTATTGCAAGTCTTTTGGTGCTAGAATTGTTTGATTGCCTACGATTGGGTTTTTGAATGCGAATCGCCGTTCTGGGCGGAGATGGGTTTGTCGGCTGGCCCACCACTCTGCATTTGTCCGCCAAAGGGCACGAGTTGGCCATTGTCGATAATCTGAGCCGG
The DNA here is from genome assembly GCA_007571095.1 of K189A clade bacterium. GTDB lineage: Bacteria > Pseudomonadota > Gammaproteobacteria > Pseudomonadales > Azotimanducaceae > RKSB01. The sequence continues at coordinate 944 of RKSB01000060.1, forward strand.
CGCTGGGTCGATACCGAACTCGGCATTCAGTCGTTGACTCCCATGGACTCGATTCAGGAGCGAATGCGCATCTGGAAAGAGGTGTCGGGGCAAAGCCTGACTTTTGCCCACATTGATGTAGCCACCGAATACGAAAGGTTTCGGCACTGGGTCAAGCAATGGCGACCTCAGGTCATCATTCACCTTGCCCAGCAACGGGCTGCCCCCTACTCAATGAAAACCGACCGGCACAAGAATTACACGGTCAACAACAATGTCAGGGCCACTCATAACCTGCTCTCCAGCGTGGTCGAAGCCGACCTGGATACCCATCTGGTCCACATGGGTACCATGGGGGTTTACGGCTACGACTCGATCGGAATCACCATACCCGAAGGCTATCTGGATGTGGATGTTACGCTGGACGATGGCACTCAATGCAGTCGGGAAATTCTCTACCCTGTGTCGCCGGGCAGCATTTACCACATGACCAAGTGCCTTGACCAGTTGATTTTCCAGTTCTACGCCAAAAACGATCAAGTGCGTATCACCGACCTGCATCAAGGGATTGTCTGGGGTACTCACACAGATCAGACTCGCAAACACGAACAGCTCATCAACCGTTTCGACTATGACGGAGACTATGGCACCATCCTCAACCGGTTTCTGATTCAGGCGGCGATCGGCTACCCGCTCACGGTGCATGGTACCGGCGGGCAAACTCGTGCCTTTATCCACATTCAGGACTCGGTTCGCTGCATTGAACTGGCCATTCAGTCGCCGCCGAAAGTCGGTGATCGAACCAAAATTTTCAACCAGATAACCGAGGTGCACAGAATCAGGGATCTGGCCAAATTGATTCAGAAAATGACCGGAGCAGAGATTGCCTATGTACCGAATCCTCGAAATGAGTCTGATGAAAACGAGTTGAAAGTCAAAAACGATCAATTCACCGAGCTTGGTCTGCAGCCCATCACTCTGGAAACCGGTCTGCTTGACGAACTGATCGAAATCGCCAAAAAGTACCAGAAGCGCATCGACCGATCACTCATTCCCTGCACCTCCCTGTGGAACAAGCGAGTCAGAGAGCGAATGCAGGTACTGTCGCCTTCGCCCGCAAGGAAGGCACAGTAAAGACGGAGAGTGCCAGCCGGCTCACCGAAAAAGTACGCCTACGTCACGCTGGTCACCAACCCTGCCTATATTGCCGGTGCTCTGGCACTGATTCGATCCCTGAAGATGACCGGCACTTTCGCCGACCTGGTGGTGATGGCCAAAACCGGACTGGAGAATATAGAGGCTCTGGAGGAATCGGCGGACAGGGTGGTGAAGGTGGACCCGCTACCCCTCTCGGAAGAATTTCAACAGGCTCACAGCAGTTCGGCTCAACAGGCACGAGACCCCTTCACCAAAGGCATAAAGCCCGCTTTTCACTCGCCGCTGGATAACTTCTGCAAGCTGAGGTTATGGACTCTTGATCGCTACGAGCGCATTGTTTTTATCGACGCCGACGCGCTGGTCATCAAAAATATCGACAAGCTGTTCGGCTATCCCGAATTTTCGGCGGCACCCAACCTCTATTCTGAACTGGCCGATATACACAGGCTCAATTCGGGCGTTTTTGTAGCCAGGCCCGATTTGGCGACCTTCAGGCAAATGCTGCAAAAGCTCGATACACCGGGAGTTTTCTGGCGACGAACCGACCAGACCTTTCTGGAGGCTTTTTTTTCAGACTGGCATGGTCTGCCGTATATTTACAACACGCTTCAATATGTCTACTTCAATCTTCCTGAGTTGTGGCATCCGACTCAAATCAGGGTGCTGCATTACCAGTACGAAAAACCCTGGCAGACAGATCACCCGAAACGCAAACAGCTTCAGCCGTTAATCGACCTGTGGCAGCAGGTAGCCGACGGCGGACCCATGCCTGAAGAATTACCCGCAACAACAGCCCCAACACGATGAGAGTCGGGCTGACCGGAGCCACTGGAATAGTCGGCCAGTTTGTGCTGGCAGACCTGCTGAAACGAGGTTGTGAAGTCAGGGCACTGGTACGCCAACCCATGCCTGAAAGGCATTCGGCACTGGTTCAGCTTTCGGGTGACATTCGGCAAATGGACAGCCTGGAATCGCTGCTGGAAGGCTGTGATGCGGCAGTCCACTGCGCCTTCAGCCATGTCCCCTGTCGTTACCGAGGCGGCGAAGGAGACGATCCGATCGACTTCTGGGAAACCAACCTGTTGGGCACATTGGGCTTTCTGGAAGCCGCCAGAACACAGTCCGTCAGACGTGCCGTACTGGTATCAAGCCGAGCGGTATTTACCGGCGAGAGTCGAGCGGGTCGAATCAAGGATGATGGCCATCACAGCCCCGACGGGCACTATGGCATCATCAAGTCAGCCAGCGAACAGCTGGCAAGACTCTACAATCGAACAGCCGGCCTGAAAGTGGCTGTGATTCGGCCAACCGGCGTATACGGCCTGATTCGCCCTCTGGAACGGACCAAGTGGTATCGGCTGGTCAAGCGAGTAATGGCCGAAGAGAAGATTTCTGAAGTCAGGGCCTCTACTGAAATCCATGGCAGAGATCTGGCGGCTGCAATCTGGCTTCTTTTGAGCAGCGAAAGCAGTCTCATAAGCGACTCTGGGTACAACTGCTCCGATATCGAGATTGATACTCGAGAACTGGTGGCTATTATCGCCGAACAGACGAATGTTAAAATCGACCTGCCGGCAGTAACAAGCGGAGTATCCTGCCCTATGGACACAGGAAACCTGAAGGCACTTGGCTGGCAACCGGGTGGGTATCCTCTGCTGAAAGAGACGATCAGGCAACTGATCGAGGCCATTCGGACAGGTTAGGAGTGTTCGGGCTTTCCACAGGGTGGAGTCAGGCATTGATGGCGAGCAGGTCACTGACCGGTGGCCGGAATAAAGAGGAGTGTTGATGCGGAAAAGCATTGAGTCTTTGATCGCACAGATCACAGGGACGGCTGCGCTCTTCATTTTTTTCCATAGTCGTCGGCTTTGTTCTGCCAGCCATATAGCTGGTCTGCTCCCTTGACTATTGGCGTAGCTGGCAGTTCGACTCAAGTGAGTGCAGCGAGGCCAACAAACGAACTGACCGTCGGACGCCTCCGCAGCGGCCTGTTTGAACGGTTGCTCAAAGGGCAGCCTGAGCGGCTGGCCGAGGGCGGCCCTGTTCAGGCGATGGAGGGTGCCGCCGACACACCCGAGAGCGGAGTCAGCGGCGAAGTGCTGACCGAGTGGGCTGCCTTCGGGTAAAACGGGCCTCGAACAAAGCGAAAGCCAAAATGTCGATTGAAACCGCTCTGACAAGCATCTACAACCGAGTGCTTTCGAGGCCATGGTGGATGCTGTTGGCAGTTTTTCTGGTCACCGTCCTGATACTGCCCGGCGGACGATATTTCACTTTTGATGCTTCAGCCGACACGCTGGTGGTTGAAGGCGACCCGGACCTTGCATTCTATGAAAAGGTGCTGTCTCGATTTGGCGGCGCCGAATTCATGCTGATGACCCTGACTCCCGATGACGGTGATCTGCTGTCGAAGGAGACGCTGGAACTTGTTGCCACACTAAAGGAAGAACTGATACGAATTGAAGGCGTGAGCGGAGTCTTGAGCCTGCTCGACGCACCACTGCTGAAAAGCCCGCCGGTTCCGGTGACCGAACTGGCGACCGGTTTCAAACAGCTCAACAGCCCGGGAGTTGACCTGGAACTGGCGCGCACCGAGCTGTTATCCAGCCCGCTTTTTCGAGACCTCCTGATCTCTGCCGATGGCCGCTCAACCGCCTTGAGAATCGACCTTGTCGATGAACGTGAATTGCGAATGCTCAGAGAAGAGCGAAATCGGCTGCGAAAAAACGCTTCGAGCAGGACTCCAGAGCTTGCGCAGGCCGAGAGGAATTATGCCGATGTACGAGCCGACTTTCTTCAGCGGCGGGTGAGTCTGGTCGAGGATATTCGGAGAGTCCGTGACCGCTATCTGGATTCGGCCACCATCTATATAGGCGGAGTGCCCATGATCGCCTCCGATATGATCGAATTCATCAAGGACGATATTGCCGTCTTCGGAGTCGTCATGGTGATCGTGATGCTGCTGGTGCTCTGCTGGTTTTTTCGGCAAGCAGTATGGGTGGTTCTACCCCTGGCTTCGGCGGTTCTGACCAACCTTCTGGTGATCGGAATTCTGGGTTATGCGGGCCAGCCGGCAACGGTCGTTTCCTCCAATTTTATCGCCCTGCTGGGCATTACCAGCATCGCCCTGAATATTCATCTGATCGTCAGGTATCAGGAACTGAAGAAACTCAAGCCCGACGACAGCCATCAGAGTCTTGTCCTGGAGAGCATTCGTTCCAAGTTTGCCCCTTGTGTTTACACCGCACTGACCACCATGGTGGCTTTCGGTTCGCTGTCGTCCAGCGAGATACTGCCGGTTGAGGTTTTCGGCTGGATCATGATGCTGGGTATCGCCTGTTCCCTGATTGTCATCTTTACCCTTTTTCCGGCGTTGCTGCTGTTGTTCCCGCCAGCCGGCCAGCCGCCTGAAAACACACTGGACCAGAGAATAGTGGAAGAGTTTGGAGAAGTCTCGATCACTCGAACTCGGCCCTTGATTCTTCTGTCGGGCGTGATTGCCCTGATCACTGTCGTCGGTGTCGGGCGACTGAGCCTGGACAATCGCTTTATCGACTATTTTCGGGACGGCACCGATATTCGGGAGGGCCTGCTGTTTGTCGATCAGAATTTGGGCGGAACCATTCCGTTTGATGTCATTGTTCAGTTTCCGCCGTGGGAGCCGCCGGAACCCTTTGACGAGGAAGATGACTTTGCCGTCGCCGAAGAAGACCCGTTTCCTCAGAAATACTGGTTTACCCAGGACAAGATAGCTCGACTTGGGCAACTGCAAGAGTACATAGACAACCACTTCGGCGTAGGCAAAACCCTGTCTCTGGCCACTCTGGAACTGGTCGCTCGTGATTTTACAGACGGAAAGCCTCTGAGTTCGTTGGTGATGGCTGCTGTTCTCGACACTATTCCGGATTCCCTGCGAAATGAATTTATCTCTCCATTTGCTCGACCCGAAGACGGCTGGATGCGAATCAGCGGTCGAATCGTCGAATCAGGCCCTTATTTTTCGCGCCGGCAACTGATCGAGGACATAGAGAGCCATGCCGTGAATTCACTCGGATTTGAGCAGGCGGAGGTTCGAACAACCGGCATGATGGTGATGTTCAACAATATGCTGGAGCAGTTGTTGCGGTCGCAAACCAGCACTCTGGTCTATGTTCTGCTGGCGGTGCTGGTCATGTTCCTGCTGTTGTTAAGAGACCTTCGGCTGTCGGTGATTGGCCTGATACCGAACATTCTGGCACCGGCCGCTGTGCTGGCGGCACTGGGCTATGCCGGCGTTCCGTTGAACATGCTGACAGTGACCGTGGCTGCTATCAGCATCGGTATAGGCGTGGACGATGCCATCCATTACCTGCATCGTTACCGTATTGAGCTTGCCGAGCATAGTCCGGCAGAGGCTATTCGACGAACTCACAAGGGTGTGGGTGCTGCCATGTACTACACATCGGTCACAGTAACAGTGGGGTTTGGTGTCCTGAGTCTGTCCAACTTTATCCCCAATGTAACCTTTGGGCTGCTGACCGGTCTGGCGATGGTGTTTGCGCTTTTGGCCAATCTGGTGTTGATGCCTGCACTGCTCATGCTTTTTTATTCAAAGAAGTCTCTTAGGGCGACCTGTCCGTAAGCACTCCTCCGCCTGAGCAGTGGCGGCGAATGCCCTGGTCGTCGAAACCCTTGGTTTCGGCGGTGTCGAAGCATCAAAGACGGCCAGCATCACTCAACGCCCGCACTCGGAGCCGCAAGGCTCTTTGACCTCTCCTCTTGTCCAGATTCCGTCTTATGTCCATGGTCACCGGCTCTGACGGCAATCAAGCCACGGGTGGCGTGGCTCTTCACTTCGTGCCATGCCCGGCACGCTCTTACCTGCCTGAACTATAGCAATATTTCTGTGTCCAACAGGCTAGATATGCATGATTACTAGATATTTATGAAAAATATCGTAAAAAATAACTAATATTCCTTGTTTTTTACGAGAATTCTTCATTCTGTGCTTGCTATGCCTGACTCTCGGAGGAGAAGGTGAATGGCGCGGCGTAAAAGCAGGTTATACGGAGTGGTTTCGGTTGCATTAGTCTCGGTTATTCCGATGGGTGCGCAGGCCCAAAGCCTGC
>RKSB01000188.1 GCA_007571095.1 K189A clade bacterium
ACTCGCTGTCGGGTTAATCCGTCTGGCGGACACTGTCGTCCAGAGCCTTTTGCCAGCTTGAATAGTCGGGTTCCTGCCGCAAGTCCTGTAGCAGTTCGCCAACAAAGCCGGCCGCCAGCATCTGTCTGGCTGTCAATTCGGGAATGCCTCGGCTCGAAAGGTAGAAGACGGCTTCGTCTGACAATCGGCCGATGGTGGCTCCGTGGGCACACTGTACATCGTCGCTGTAGATCTTCAGTTCGGGCTTGGTGTTTATTTTGGCTCCTTGCGACAGCAGCAGATTGTGGTTATACAGAGTCGCCTGAGTGGACGGGCAGTCGGGTTGAATGGCAATGCGGCCGTTGAAGGTGACTGTGCTTTGACCAGTAGCCAGGCCATTAAAGCGGGTTTCGCTGTGGCCGCCCGGCGAGTCGTGGCCGAGCGTCAAATGATTGTCTAACTGGCCGTCGGCGAAACCGATGAAGGCACCTTTCAAGCGGGCGGTGGCACCGTCGCCATGACACTGTACCAGCAGATCGTTGCGTCTAAGACGGCTGTTCAGGCTCGCCTGCACCAGTTCATAGTCGGCATGGGCAGCCAGTTTGACGTTGAGATTATTCATCTGCCAGCCCCGATCACACACCTGTAGCCGCCAATGCGTCAAGGTCGCCCCGTCTGCCAGCTGAATCATCAGCCGGCTGTTGAGGTAGCCGGCGGCGGTCGGCGGCTCTTCTTCGATCAAATGGCAGCGAGAACCCGCTCCCAGTCTTAACACAACCAGGCCGTGCTGTGTTCGGTGTTCGGCCGAAAAACCATATCGAAGGCGCAACGGTTGCCGGCAGTCAAGGCCGGCACTGACCGAGATCACCAGGGCGTCGTCCAGTGCCGCCAGGTTGAGCAGATCGAAGGGGTAGCCGCTGCTCCGTTTTTGCAGCAGGTCGGTCATCAACTGGTCGTCCTTCACCAGTGCGTCCAGGCCAGCGACTTGAACGCCCGGTTGCTCGGAGGCCGCTCGGCTGAACACGCCATCCTGCATCTCCCAGACAAGGGGGGGCGAGGCAGGTCGGCGAGTCGGTGGCCCGCCGGCGGGAGCAGACAACTCGGCCTGCATCAGGCTGTTCAGATTGACATAAAGCCAGTCCTCATCGGATCGAGTCGGTATTCGGCAATCAGCAAGTTCGTGTCTGGCCTGTTCGCGCAAAGCATTCGCCACACGGTCGGGCCGAGGCTGCCAACGAGCAAGATAATCGGCCGCTGCCTTCATGTTTTATTTCGAGTCTGGTGAGTCGGTGAGCCAGCCGTAGCCCTGCTTTTCGAGTTCAAGGGCGAGTTCGTGAGTGCCGGATTTGACGATTTTGCCGTCGGCCAGCACATGCACTCGATCCGGCGTAATGTATTCGAGCAGCCTCTGGTAGTGAGTGATAAGAAGCAGACCGCAGTTGGCCGAATGCATGGCCTTGACCGCTTTGGACAGGAGTTGCAGGGCATCTATGTCAAGCCCCGAGTCAATTTCGTCGAGCACGCCCAGAGCGGGTTTTAGCATGGCCATCTGAATGATTTCGCTGCGCTTTCTCTCGCCGCCCGAAAAGCCTTCGTTGACGCTGCGTTTGAAGAATTCGTCAGACAGGCCTACTTCACAGGCAACCGCCTTTGCCTCTTTCAGAAAGTCAACGGCAGACAATGGCGGTTCGCCGCGAGCGGTTCGAACACTCTCCACAGCCGTCTTGAGAAACTCCATGGTACTGACACCCGGTATCTCTATCGGATACTGAAAAGCCAGAAACAGGCCCTTGCGTGCACGCTCAAAAGGTTCCAGTTCCAGCAAATCCTCGCCCTGAAACTGAATGGAGCCGGTGTTGACCTTATAGTCGGGCCGACCGGCCAGCACGCCGGCCAGAGTGCTTTTGCCTGAGCCGTTGGGGCCCATGACGGCATGCACCTCGCCGGCGGCGATGGTCAGGTTCAGGTCGCACAGAACAGGCTTGTCTTGGGGGCCGGCACTGAGTTTCCGAATTTCAAGCAGCGGCTGAGTCATCAGCCTACAGCACCCTCCAGACTGACCGCCAGTAGCCGGCCTGCTTCAACCGCAAACTCCATGGGCAGTTCCTGAAAGACTTCTCGGCAGAAGCCGTTGACGATCATGGCGACAGCCTGTTCGGGGTCAATGCCTCTTTGCTGGCACAAAAAGAGCTGCTGTTCGCTGACCTTGGAGGTGGTTGCTTCGTGTTCGATCAGGGCACCCGGCAGGCCACACTCGATATAGGGAAAGGTGTGAGCACCGCACTGGCTGCCCAAAAGAAGCGAGTCGCATTGCGTGTAGTTACGGGCACCGGCTGCCGTGGGCGATACTCGAATTCGGCCTCGATAAGTGTTCTGGCTGCGACCGGCGGAAATGCCCTTGGACACCACGGTGGACCGAGTATTGCGCCCCAGGTGAACCATCTTGGTGCCTGTGTCGGCCTGCTGAAAGTGGCGAGTCAGGGCAACCGAATAAAACTCTCCCACGCTGTCGTCGCCTCGCAGGATGACGCTCGGATATTTCCAGGTAATCGCCGACCCTGTCTCGACCTGCGTCCAGGAGATTTTGGAGCCGGCACCAACACAGGCGCCCCGCTTGGTGACGAAATTGTAGATTCCGCCTCGACCCTCTTCGTCTCCCGGATACCAGTTCTGTACCGTTGAATACTTGATTTTGGCGGAGTCCAGTGCCACCAGTTCGACAACGGCGGCGTGTAGCTGGTTTTCGTCTCGCATCGGGGCGGTGCAGCCCTCCAGATAGCTGACCTGGCTGCTCTCATCGGCGATGATCAGAGTCCGTTCAAATTGTCCGGTGTTGGCGGCGTTGATTCGAAAATAGGTGGACAACTCCATGGGGCAACGCACTCCCTTCGGTACATAGACAAAGGACCCGTCGCTGAAAACCGCCGCATTGAGGGCGGCAAAAAAGTTGTCCCGATAAGGCACCACGCTGCCCAGGTACTTGCGCACCAGGTCCGGGTGCTCCTGAATGGCCTCGGAGATCGAGCAGAAGATCACGCCCGCTTCGGCCAGCTGCTGCTTGAAGGTGGTGGCCACAGACACACTGTCGAACACCGCATCAACGGCCACGCCGGCGAGCCTGGCCCGCTCGTGCAGAGGAATGCCCAGCTTTTCGTAAGTCTTCAGCAGTTCCGGGTCTACCTCGTCCAGACTTTGGGGCCGGTCCTTCTGGCTGCTGGGTGCCGAATAGTAGGAAATGGCCTGATAATCAATGGGGTCATACCGAATATGCGCCCATTTCGGCTCCTCCAGCTTTTGCCAGTAGCCAAGGGCCTTCAGCCTCTTCTGCAGCATCCAGTCGGGCTCGTTTTTCTTTTTCGAGATAAAGCGGACGACCTCCTCGGACAGGCCGGGGGCGAGAGTATCACTGTCTATCTGAGTGACAAAACCGGGTGCATAGCCCCTGTCCAGAAGCTCATCAAGTTCCGGGTTGCTGCTTGCAGCCACCTGAGTCTGGTCCAGAGGTTTATTCATGGAGAAACGATTACACTCGCCAAGTCGCCCCTTCATTCTAGCAAATACCGAGTTCGGGCATTCGTGCTGAGAGGGGAAATCGAAAGCTCTACAAACCTCGCCGAATTAACGAGAGAGCCGGCAATAATCTCAACGACACTGGGAATTCGGTCTCACCGGTTCTCTGAAGTAGCTTGCCGCCGACCCATGTAACCGAAGCCCGCAACAATCATCAGTCAACCACGAGGCAGGCAGGGCCAGAAGTCAAAACCCGAACATCACAACGCCGGCGTTTTGAGCAAATGCCACAGGGTCAGGCAAAGCGACTGAGCAAAAACGTGGGCCAGTCGGTCAAAGCCCGGGGATTTGATTCAGTCGGCCGGGCCTGGAGCACCAAAAAAACATGGTCAGAACGCTGGATATGAAGCCGGCTATGACGGAGGATTGGGCCTTCAGGGTGGTTGCAACGCCCAGTACCGACCAAAGTACGAACAGGCCCACACCTGTAGAACCAGGCTGGGTGGCAGATTGACCGCAATCACTCTGCTCGGCAGAATGCCGAAAAGCGATCCCGCCAGAAAAGATGCGAAAGTGGCCTTGTGAAAGTGCCGGATTATCGGTAGCGTGCGACTGGCGTTGGAGGCCAGTTGAATCATTTCTGCACAAATCACTCCGCCCAACAACCATCAGTCAACCACGAGGTAGCCGGGGCCAGAAGTCAAAACCCGAACACCAGAACGCCGGCGTTTTCTCGGCTTCGACGGTTGAGGCTTTTGCGACCCGTTCCTCCTTATTCCATGAATGCCGCGAAGAATATTCCTGCTCGCATCCTGAAGGTCGTTTTGTTTGCCGAGTAAATTTTTAAGGCCAGCAGAATCAATCGCTCAAGAGAACAGACTGCCCAGGTCAAGGCTCCACAAGCCCCGCCAGATCAACTGAAGTGCCAGCAATATCAGAACAAGATTGAGCACCCTCCGAAATCGAGCCTCGCCTGTTCTCTGAAGGACTTTGCCGCCAACCCATGTACCGAGGAAGCCCGCAACAATCATCAGTCCAATCAGCGGTAGCCAGGGCCAGAAGTCAAAACCCAGCACCACAAACGCCAGCGTTTTGAGCAAGTGCTGCAGGGTCAGGCAAAGCGACTGAGTGGAAACATGCGTCAGCCGATCAAAGCCCAGGGATTTGAGCCAGCCGGCTACCAGAGGGCCTGTGGCACCAAAAAACATGGTCAGAACGCTGGATATGAAGCCGGCTATGACGGAGGACCGGACCTTCAGGGTGGTTACACTGCCCAGCACCGACCAGAGTATAAACAGGCCCACACCCGTCAGAACCAGACCGGGCGGCAAATTGACCGCAATCACTCCGCCCAGCAGAATGCCGAAAAGCGACCCCACCAGAAAAGGTACGAAAATGGCTTTGTGAAAGTGCCGGGTCATCAGCAGCGTGCGACCGGCGTTGGAGGCCAGTTGAACCACGCCATGCACAGGAATGAGTGCCAGAGGCGGCAAAACAGAAGCCAGCAGGCTGATCAGCAGAACGCCGCCGCCGACTCCGAAAATCCCTGATATGAAGGAGGTGACGAAGCTGGCGGCAACCAGCCCGATAACTACCAGATAACCGAAATCGCCGATCAACGACATGAGTATTGCCACCCCCTGTTTTCCGCGCTATAAAGGACTTTTTGGCCGGCTCCTATTTAACTGTCCGCCGGCTTTTTGCGGCTGCTTGTCGAGCCCGGCCCTCCATTTTCTCAGAAAATTCCAAGTACAATAGTCGCTCTGTGCGCACCGGTGGGTACTTTCTTTTCAAGCGGATAACCTATGTTTGCGTCTTTCTTCAAATCAAGGCGATGGGCGCTGTGGAGCTGGCTCGGGATGCTGGTCATTATCTCGGGCACCTGGTATCAGGTACAGGTCAACGTAGCCATCAACGAATGGTTCGGAGAGTTTTACGACCTGGTGCAGAAGGCACTGTCTGCGCCCAACGCCGTCGCTGCCAACGATTATTACCGGGCACTGCTGTCCTTTTTCCAAATCGCCGGCATCTACATCATAGTGGCGGTGATGCTGGGGTTTTTCGTCAAGCACTGGGTTTTTCGCTGGCGTACTGCGATGAACGAGTTTTACACCAGCCAGTGGCGCAGTTTGCATGCCATTGAAGGTGCTTCGCAGCGAATTCAGGAGGACACCAAGCGATTTGCGGCGATTATGGAGGGTCTGGGCAGCTCCCTGCTCGAATCCCTGCTGACTCTTCTGGCCTTTTTACCCATCTTGTGGGGCCTGTCCAAGTTCGTCACAGAACTGCCCTGGATTGGACCGGTGGCTCACTCCCTGATCTATGTCGCCATCGTCTTTGCAGCCTTCGGAACTGCGGTCATGGCGCTGGTCGGGTTCAAGCTGCCGGGGCTTGAATTCAACAACCAGGTGGTCGAGGCCGCCTACAGAAAGGAACTGGTTTACGGAGAGGACCAGCCCGACAGGCTCACGCCGCCGACGGTGGCCGAATTTTTCGGCCGCGTGCGGACCAACTACTTTCGGCTGTTCTTTCACTATATGTATTTTGATGTGGTCAAGTTTTCTTACCTGCAGGCCGGCGTTCTGGTGCCTTATGTTGCACTGGCACCCACTATTGTCAGCGGTGCTGTAACTCTGGGTGTGATGCAGCAGATTGTTCGAGCCTTCAATCAGGTCGAGTCGTCGTTTCAGTTTCTGGTTCGAAGCTGGCCGACCATCGTCGAACTGATCTCGATCTACAAGCGACTGGTGGCTTTTGAATCGACGCTCAAACGGCCGTCTGTCCACCTCAGGCCATCAGGATGACCAGGCTGCGCTGAATAAACCAGCAGGCACTGACGCTGCCGATGAGAAACACCGTCAATCGAACCAGCCGCTGACTCGCCTGCAGGCTCAACAGCGGAGCGACTAACAGTCTCAGCCCGCCGATCAGCAGAACAACCATGACCTGGCCTGTTTCAAGGCCCAGGTTGAACAAGGCCAGTGCCTCCAGGGCTTCGTCTTCGGGCAGGCCGATTTCTGTCAGTACACCGGCGAAACCAAAGCCGTGCAGCAGGCCAAACACAAACACCAGAAGATAAGGGAAATGGCCTGCGATCAGTGAGCGTTGGTCGAGTCGACACAAGAGTTCTCGAGCAACAAACAGAATGGACAGTGCGATGGCCGCTTCGACCGGAGCGAAAGGCAGGGTGACCAGCGAAAGAACGCTGGCCGCCAGCGTAATACTGTGCGCTATCGTGAAACTGGTCACCATGAGCACGCACGAGCGAAGACTTTTGAACAACAGCACCAGCAGAAGAAGAAAAAAGAGATGGTCATAGCCGAACAACAGGTGCTCGACTCCAAGCCGGAAATAGGCCGATACCGGGGATTCCTGGCCGAAAACGGAAACATTCCGGTCGGCGGTCAGACGCAGGTTCTGATCCTCGCCATTCAGCGGAATCAGGCGAACGAGGACATCGGTGATGGTTTTCTGAAGACCCTCGACGGCTATGGGTCGGCCGGCCAGGCCGCCTTCACATTTCAGCAGAAAATGCTCGATCAGGGCACCGGAAGGACGGCTCATTCTGCTGTCGGATTGACGCTCGCAGTTCGCCGAAAAGACCGGCCTTAACCCGAGGGCGGCAACCGAAGTTCGCTGGCCTCGTACCGGCTGCTTCCAGACGACCGAAAAG
>RKSB01000104.1 GCA_007571095.1 K189A clade bacterium
ACGTCAGGCTTCTTGAGCCAGAATGGATCGAATCCAGGGCAAGTGCTCGCGGCCCAGAAAAATCTGGCCGTCAATCCAGTAGGTAGGCGCGTCAAACACGCCAGCTTGATTAGCCGGATCAAGGCTTTCCGGCAGACGCGCCAGTTCGGATTCCAGGTCAAAGCCTCGGGCGTCATAACCACTTCCCGAAAGGATGTCGCAAACAACCTGAGGGTCATTCAAATCCTCATGCCTGACCCAGTAAGCCTTGAATGCTTCAAAGATAAAGGGTAGAGGATTGGAGTCGGTTGCCAGGACATATTGCAAGCCGCACAGGGCAGCATCGGTTGAGCCGACCGCCGGTGGAAACGTCATCTCCAGGCCGTGAAGATTTGCGTACAGCAAGTGTGTGTTTCGTCTGGCCAGCCTTCTGACATGCCTGTGTATTCTGGGCTTGCCTGCCGACTCGGGCAATTCAGACACATCCTCTTGAGTGGACCGAACAGGCAGCCACTCGACTGCCGGCTGAAACTGCTCAATGAGTTCCAGAGTCGGCTTCATCGCCAGGTAGGCCGCCGGCGACTTGAAGTCCAGAAAAACTTTCAGCCTCACATTGATTGGGCGATATCTGGCTTCTGCCCTCGCCGTCCCCGCAAATGCCATTCCACAAAAGGCAGGTGTTCACGACCAAAGAGTATGTATCCGTCAAATACATAGGTCGGAACTCCGTAAATTCCGGCCGGATGCAGTTGAGCATACAGTTCATCGTGCAATCGACGGCCGATGCCCTGCTGCCAGTCGCGAAAACCGGAGGACTCAACACCGGCAGCATTCAGGCACTCAATCACCACATCCACATCCTCGATGTCGAGTTCTCGGCGCCAGAAGGGCGGAAAAACCGTTTCAAGATAATCACCCAGACGAGGCCTGTCTCGCTGAGAGACCCAGAGGATGCCTATGTTGGCTATGGAAGAATCCCAGATCTTCTCCGTCCCTTTCAGCATATAGCCCTGCCTTTCGGCATAGCGCCGAGCATCCTTGTAGGCATAGCGTATATGCATCCACTGCTCGGGGCTGCGATTCGCCTGAATGACTTTGCCTCGGCTTTTGGTGGCAGAGCCGAGATAACTTGGAATATCAAGCGTTATAGGCCGCCAGTCAAAATGCACGCCAAGCCGGGACTCGAGTTCAAGGGTCGGCCTGACTGCAACAAAGGCGTAGGGGCTTTTGATGTCTGTGTAAACAATCACCGGAGCATCACTTTCCAGTGCCTTGTACGTCTGATCAGACAAAGGGATACCGCTTGAGTAGCCCAGAACGAAAAGCCTTCCGCTACGAGCTATGAATGTATTCGGCGAGGGTAAAAGACCCGACCCGTGAAGTCAAACTATTCAGGTTGACGGACGATCCGCAGGTAAGGCTTGAGTGTTCTCCATCCTTCGGGGAATTTTTCCCTGGCAGCCTCATCTGAAACAGTCGGCGGAATAATCACATCTTCGCCGGATTTCCAGTTCACCGGTGTCGCCACATTGTGCCTGGCGGTCAACTGACAAGAGTCAAGCAGCCTCAGCACCTCGTCGAAATTTCGGCCAGTCGACATAGGGTAAACGATCATCGCCTTGATGCTTTTGTCCGGCCCAATCACAAAGACCGACCGCACAGTCGCATTATCCGCCGGCGTTCGGCCCTCGGCACTGCTGGCTTCAGACTCAGGCAGCATGTCATAAAGCTTGGCTATCTTCAGATCAACATCCCCGATGATGGGGTAAGTGACCTTGTGTCCCTGAGTTTCCTCGATATCCTTCACCCATTCATCGTGGCTGTCCATGCCATCCACGCTAAGCCCGATAATCTTGCAATTGCGACGATCAAACTCGGATTTGAGCCCGGCCATGTAACCCAGTTCGGTAGTACAGACAGGCGTGAAGTCTTTGGGATGAGAAAACAGAATGGCCCAACCCTCACCAATCCACTGATGAAAGGAAATCTCGCCTTCGGTTGTTTTGGCTTCAAAATCCGGAGCCACTGAATTAATTCGAAGAGTCACTTGGTACCTCCTTTGAAAATTCACGAACACACAAACAGTTCAAAATATTCTGACCAAAAGCCCGCACCGGGTCAACAGCCTCTCATTTGGCCTTTTTCAACAGGCGCATGCGTTGCCTGACCTGTCTGGGAGTGAGCAGGTTCCGGCGGTCACCATAAGGGTTTTGAGTAGCCCGAAACTCCACTCGAACAGGTGTCCCCTGCAGTTGAAAGGCGTCACGAAACCCGTTCTCCAGAAATCTCCTGTAGCTCTCCGGTACTCGCTGTACCTGATTTCCGTGGACAAAAATAACCAGCGGATTTCTGCCGGCAAGATGGGCATAGCGGAGCTTGATTCGACGATTCTGGAAGCCGATGGGCGGCGGGTTCTTCTGCACCTGGTCTATCAGTACACGAGTCAGCGCAGCCGTTGACAATCGTTTCTGGACGCCGTCGGCGGCGGCGTTTACGGAGGCAAAAAGGTCGTCTATGCCGAGGCCCTTCAAAGCCGAAATAAAACACCTGTTCACATAGCGGGCAAATGTAAGCCTGCGGTCCAGTTGAGACTGCACACGCATTTTCTCAGCCTGACCAATGCCGTCCCATTTGTTTATCGCAACAACCAGAGGATGTCCGGATTTCTGAATATGACCAATCAGATGCAAATCCTGATCAACCAGGCCGGTGAGGGCATCCGCCATGAATATCACTACGTCTGCCTTGTTGATGGAATCGAGGCTCTGGGCAACCGAGCAGGCTTCATCCAACTGCCGAATCCTGCTTCTACGCCGAATCCCCGCCGTATCAATCAGGTGATAGGTACGGCCGGCACGGGAAAAGGGAACCAGTATCGAATCGTGAGTGGTACCCGGTGTGTCGCTAACCAGCATTCTCTCGTACTCAAGCAGTGAATTGACCAGAGTCGATTTGCCGACATTGGGACGCCCCGTCAAAGCCACCTTCAGGCCATCATCGGTCGAATCGACCATTTCGCCAACGGCTGAGGCCACCTGCTCCGGCTGCAATTGATCAAGCCTTGTCAATTGGTGAAACAGGCAGTCCTGAAGCGATTGCAGGCCGCGCGATTGAATCGCCGCAATGGCAACCGTTTCGGCAATACCCAGTGCGTTGAACTCCGGCAGGACAGCAGACGGATTCACGCCGTCGATCTTGTTGACAGCCAGCACCAGAGGCCGGTTTGCCTTGCGCAGGCGGCGAATGTTGTCTATGTCATCGGCATTCGGGCCGATTCTGGCATCGGCAACATAGACCACCAGAGCAGCCTTTGCGATGGCCTGTTCGGTCTGCCTGTCCGTGGCTTCGCTCAGGTCTGAGTCGGGGCTTGGCCAGCCCGCAGTATCAACCAGAGTGACCGCTTGCCCGGAAAGCGAAAAAGTGCCGTAACGAAGGTCCCGAGTCAGGCCCGAAATATCGGCAGCCAGGGCCGCCCGAGAGCCAATCAGTCGATTGAACAGGGTCGATTTCCCTGTATTGGATCGTCCCGCTAACAAAACAACCGGTTCGGACACGTTTAGCTCTCGACGTCAATCCTCAAGGCCACCAGTGAGCCGTTCGCCGCCAGTGCATAGAGGGTGCCATTGCCGACGGTCGGTGCTGCTCGAACACCCTTTCCGCGTGGAGCCAGATTGTGATAAGTCAGCAGGGCACCGTCGGTTTGGCTGAACACATACAGATAACCGTTTTGATCGGGCACCACCAGATAATTCCCGAAAATCACCGGCGAATTGAGCTTGCGATGACGCAGGGAGTCGTTGCTCCAGACCGGCGTACCATTGACTGCATCTATTGCAAGAATGCGACTCTCATCATCAACCACATAGACCTGAGCAAAACCGGTGGCAATCTCCCTGGAGGTTCTGGTCCTGTATTCCCATATAGTCTGGCCGCTGTCCCTTTGCAGGGCCTTGAGGCTGCCACCATAGCTGGCGGCGTAAACAAATTCGCCGCTGGTTATTGGAGAGGCGTCTACATCGACTATGCGCTCAAGCTCGGAACGGCCATCAGGTGTGCTGATTCGGTCTTCCCAGATCACCTGGCCACGATCATTCAGGGCACTCACCTTGCCGCTGGCAAAGCCGGCAAAGACCAGGCCGCGATTTGCTATCGGAGAGGCGGTGCCACGCAGACTCAGCCGAGGTACCGAACTGTCGTAAACCCAAATCCGCCTGCCGTCATCCGCCTTCAGCGCAGAAAGCTGGCCATCTATCGACTGGACCAGCACCGAACCGCCGTCTGAGTAAGGCACAGACAGGATTTCGCTGGATAATTGTGTACGCCATCGAATACTCCCATCCACCCGATTGAGTGCAAACACCTCGCCACTGAGGGTGGCCAGAAAAACAGAGCTTGTGTCGGCACTCAGGCCACCGGACAGAAAGCTTCGAAATTTCGGCGAATCGTCTTTTATCGCACCGGAAAACAGGTCAATCTGCCACAAAAGCTCGCCGTCAACGGAATCAAAGGCGGCTACCGTACCAAAGGAGTCGGCGGCATACACCCTGTTGTCAAAAAAGGCCACTCTGAGGCCAAGATCATATCGACGCAGCCCTCTGCCGACTTGCTGCTGCCACAATACTGTTGACTTGTATGACGAATCGAGCTGCAGGCTGCTCAGAGGTGCAGGCCGTTTTTTTTCGTCATTCGGCTTGTTCCTGTCGGCCTTGTTGCAGGCAAAAAGAAGAGCAATCGAGGTAGCAAGCAGAAGCCTCAAGCCAACGCCGGCGACTTTCCGGAAAAGCGGGTGCATACAAAAAATAAATTTCAAGAGATGGGCTACTGAATGGCGTTTTGTCCCACCGAAGAGGAGCCATCTGCAGAAGTGCCACTGGTGAGACCCTGTAGCTTCCAGTTGAGATAAACCCTGAACGGACTGCCTTCGGGAAGCTGGGCGAGAGCCACTCTGTAAGAGGTTGCAGCAGCGGTATAGTCCTGCTCGAGGTAGAAGGAATCTCCCCGTATCTCGGCGGCCCGAACGGCGGATGCCGGCGTTTCCAGAGCGGTCAGTATGGATCGAGTCGACTCAGGGTCATTCAGTGCCAGATGCAGACGTGCGATACGTAGCCGAATGATGTCTCGTACCGAACTCAATTCAGAGGTTTGCAGGGCCGACTCAAGTACTTCGATGGCGGCTTGCGGCTGAGTGCCGGATACATGCTGGCTCGCCAGATACAGGGAAGCGAGAGTAGCGTAAAGCAGATCCGGATAGTCTTCTATCAGCCGCCTGGCGGAAACCAGAGATGTCTCCTGAAGGTCATCCGGTATGGGAATCCCTTCGGCATCGGCATCCAGAGCAAGCGAGATGTCCCTGTACAGGACCGCAGCCTCCAGATGATACTGCCGCTCCTGCTCCTTCCAGTACTGCCAGCCGCCATAGCCGCCTCCACCCAGAATCAAAACCAGGGCGGCCGCTGGAGCATACCTGCTCCACCACGAGCGAATGGCTCTTAGACTCTCTTCGTCCTCGTACAAGACAACCTCTTTTCAAAAAATAACCGAAACACTGCCTCTGAAACCGGCAGAATGCTTGAAAACTATATGAAAACAGGGCGTTTATTGCAATCGCAAGCGACCTGTACTCCGCTCAGGTCAACTCGCCTTTTGCAGTTCCGCTTTCACTCGAATTTCCAGATTCTCAAGAGGGATTAACTCTTGAACAGCATCTTCACGCAACAGTTTGAGCGAAACCCCGCCTGACTGAACTTCTTCCTCTCCCAGCAACAGTGCCAACAGCGCGCCGCTACGGTCTGCCTGCTTCATGGCGGACTTTATTTTAACCGAGCCGGCGGAGCAAACAACGCGTTTGTGCGGAAATGCCTTCCTGAGCCTGCGAGCCAACTGAAGAAGCTGCGAATACAGGCTTTGCTCGAGAGCCAGCAAATAAATATCAGCGGTGGTGGCGGGTTCACTCAGGCTTACCATGGAAGCCAGCCGATCCATGCCCAGAGCAAAGCCGACGGCGGGTGTCGGCGGGCCGCCCAGAAGTTCGGACAGGTCGTCATAGCGACCGCCCGCACATACCGCGTTTTGTGCTCCCAACTGATCGGTTGTCCACTCAAATGCGGTTCTGGTGTAGTAATCAAGGCCTCGTACAATTCGAGGATTGACCTCAAACGGAATTTCAAGGTCCTTCAACAGACGACAGAGGCGATCAAAATGATCGGCAGAGTCCCGATCCAGAAAATCGAGAATAACCGGTGCTCCGGCGAGAGCTTCCTGCGTTTGCGGATTTTTGCTGTCCAGAACCCGCATCGGATTGATGTCTATCCGTTCTCGGCTCAAAGGGTCAATGTCCTGTCTGTGCCGATGGAGGTAGTCGACCAGAGCACGGCTGTAAGCCTGCCTTGAGGGCAGAGTACCCAGGCTGTTGATCTCCAGAGTGACCAGATCACTCACTCCCAGAGCTCGCCAGAAACACCAGCACAGTTCCAACAATTCTGCGTCTATGTCCGGTGCGGCTACACCTGTGGCCTCAACGCCGAGTTGACTGAACTGACGATAGCGGCCTTTCTGGGGCCGTTCGTGCCGAAACATTGGGCCTGAATACCAGAGTCTGGACAGCTTGTCGGCGATCAGCCTGTGCTCAATGGACGCCCGCAGGCAGCCGGCGGTGCCCTCAGGCCTCAACGTCAGACTGTCGCCGTTGCGATCGGTGAAGCTGTACATCTCCTTGCTCACCAGATCGCTGCTTTCGCCTGCCGAACGGGCAAAGAGTTCGGTCGGTTCAAGTATCGGCAGACGTATTTCTCGGTAACCGAAGCCATACAACTGCTCTTGCATTCGGCTTTCCATGAACTGCCAGAGGGGAGTTTCCGCCGGCAGCAGGTCGCGCATTCCCCGAATGCCCCGGAATTTACTCACACTCAAACTCCTGTGATCCTGCGAAAACCAGACTCTTGCTTTGCAATGCTGGGGATACCAGTCTACCTGAAAGCCCGTCTTCGTTATCGGCCATCCGACTCGGCTCTCTTTGTTCTGACGCCTGAACCCTGTTCGACGGCCATTTGGCAGCCGAAAAGCCAGTCCTT
>RKSB01000110.1 GCA_007571095.1 K189A clade bacterium
ACCCCTGACCCTGCCTTCCCTGCCGGAATATTCGGCGATTGTCTGGTGGCTTTCTGCACTTGTCCTGAGCCTTGTTTGCAGCCGTTTGCCCTCAAGGCCAACGCGCCTCGCCGGTCTGTTTGTTGCCGGTGCCTGCTGGACACTGGCGGCTGCCCAGACCTGGTTGAACAGCAAGTTGCCGGCTTCTTTTGATACGTGTGATTTGACCATTCAAGGGCGAGTGACCGGATTGCCTGATCAGGATGGAGGCCGCCTGCGGTTTGACTTTCGAGTGAGCACCAGCGAGGGTCATTGCTCAAACGACAGGCGAGAGATCTGGACGCTTGAAGAAAATCATCGCCTGCGGTTGTCCGCTTATCGCAATTATCCGCCGGTGAGTGCGGGAGACTCCCTGATCCTGAAAGTGCGTCTGCGCAGCCCTCGTGGCAGCACCAATCCGGGCGGATTCGATTACGAAGCCTGGCTGGCTTTACGAAAAATTGTGGCGGTCGGCTATGTACGGGATTTTGTTGGAATCAAGGCCGAAGGGGGCGGCATGGACAGTTGGCGAGAGGACATCAGCGGCCGCCTGGCGAAGGTTCCCGAACTCGACCACGCAGGACATATACGCGCACTGCTGCTGGCCGATCACAGGGGCCTGACCCAGTCAGACTGGGAAGTGCTGAGAAAAACCGGCACCGTGCATCTGCTCATTGTCTCGGGGCTGCATATTTCGCTGGTTGCCCTTTTGGGGGGATTGTTGGGCAGCCTCCTCGGCGGCCGAGCAGGCGGCTTACGCTCAGGAGTGGTCTTCGCCTCCCTGTTTGCTCTTGGCTACGCCCTGCTTGCAGGTTTTGGTATTGCCGCCCAAAGAGCCTGCCTGATGGTCGCCATTTTTACCGGATTCAGTCTGCTCAACAGACGAATACCCTTAAGCCATCGTTATCTTTATACGTTGCTCGCAGTTTTGCTGATTCGCCCGCTGGCTCCTCTGGCGGCCGGTTTCTGGCTGTCTTTCGGAGCCGTTCTGGTGTTGTTGACAGTCGCCGCACCCGTCATGAAGGCGCGCTGGCTTTGGCGGTTGCCCCTTGTGCAACTGATGCTGAGCCTGCTGTTGCTCCCCCTGCTTGCTTACTGGCAGGGAAGCGGTAGCCTGCTCGCTCCGCTCGCCAATCTGTTTGCGGTGCCTTTGCTGAGTTTGCTGATTTTGCCATGCCTGGTGGCCAGCCTGTTGATTGATCTGCCCGTCATGGCGATGGGCGGGCAGGCAGGCCTGTTTCTGCATGCTGCTGACTGGCTTCTGGGTATTCTGATGGGGAGTCTTGACTGGCTTGCGCAGGCGGCTACTCAATGGCACCCGCCTCGTAAACTGCTTTGGCTGGTGATCTGTGCGGGCTTGCTGGCTGTTCTTCCGCTGCCCTTGCCCTTGAGAGGCCAGGCGGTTCTTTTGTGGGTGGCTGGCCTGACACTTTCCTTTGCTCGAACGACTCATGATTTTCGTCTGGTCGCACTTGATGTGGGGCAGGGCTTAAGCGTTTTGATTCAGTCAGGACAGCAGGCGGCCGTCTATGACACGGGTGCCGCCTGGTCAGGCGGTTTTGATGCAGGAAGGGATGTGACAGCACCTGCTCTGGGGTACTTTGGAGTCGCTGAACTTACACACATTGTGGTCAGCCATGACGACCTGGACCATGCCGGCGGACTCGCCTCCCTGAAAAGCTTCTGGCCGACAGCCCGATTGGTGGCCAGCCAGAGACTCGACTCGTTATCACCTTCTCTGCCTGCCGATTGCCGAAAGGGCTATGAGTGGCAGCTCGGCCAGGTTCAATTCGAAGCCTTCGTGCTACTGCCCGAAAGCAAGGATGACAACGACCTTTCATGCGTCCTTTCTGTTTCTAACGGTGCCTTTCGAGTGCTTTTGCCGGGTGACATTTCGTTTCGGGCAGAGGACAGATGGCTCTCGCTGCCGAGTGCAAGCCGAGTCGACCTGCTGGTTGCCGCCCACCATGGAAGTTCCACCTCCTCCAGCACAGAGTTTCTTCGCCGCACAAGACCAGATCGCGTCCTCTACTCGGCTGGCTGGCGCAACCGCTTTGGCCACCCTTCGGCTGCCGCCTGTCGAAATGCCGAAAAGGTGCATGCAAGGCTCTTCAATACTGCTGTTCAGGGTGCTCTGGAGTTTTTGGTCAAGGACAATCGAGTCATCTCGACTCGTCTGTGGAGATGCCAATCGAGAAGGTGGTGGCGGTCACTGAATGCCACTGATTGCTCGGCCTCTGTCGGGCTGATTCAGGGGTGTGATTATTGAAAATCGCATAGGCAGACCTCATTTTTCCTGAGTAGAGGCACAGGGTTTTACAAAAGAGGTTTCGTTATGCGAATGGACAAATTAACTGAACAGGTTCAGGCGGCATTGGCCGACGCCCAGTCGTTTGCCCTGGCAAGGGATCAGAGTTCTGTCGAGCCCCTGCATCTGGTGCATGCGGTACTTGACCAGTCGGACGGTGCCCTGCTCAAGGCACTTGCTCGTGCCGGCGTAGCTGTTGATTCGATTGTCGAGTCGCTGGAGAAGTTCATCGCCGATCTGCCCAAACTGTCCAGGCCAGTCGGCGATATCGAATTTTCGAGAGACCTGATAAGGCTGCTGAACCGAGCTGACAAGGAAAGCAGCCTGCGAGAAGGTCGGCATATATCCGGTGAAATGATTCTGCTGGCGGCCAGTCTCGGCGACGACAGGGTTTCTCGCTTGCTGGCTGAACATGGGCTGACCGCTCAGGTGGCCCGAAAGATAGTTGAGTCCGAGCTGGTCGCAAATTCGGCAAATGGCGACGAGGGCGACGCGCAGGCTTTGGAAAGGTTTACGGTAGATCTCTCGGAGCAGGCGGAGAAGGGCAAACTTGATCCGGTGATCGGACGAGACGAGGAAATTCGCAGGACGATACAGGTCTTGCAAAGAAGAACCAAAAACAATCCGGTGTTGATTGGAGAGCCTGGCGTAGGCAAGACGGCCATTGTTGAAGGGCTGGCCCAGCGCATATTCAAGGGCGAGGTGCCTGAAGGCATCAAAAACAAGAGGATTCTGTCACTCGATCTGGCGGCTCTGATCGCAGGTACCAAATTTCGAGGCGAGTTTGAAGAACGGCTGAAATCGGTACTCAAGGCACTGTCAAAACAGGAAAGAGGGATCATTCTGTTTATCGATGAACTGCACATGGTGGTGGGTGCCGGCAAGGCGGATGGCTCGATAGACGCAGGCAATATGCTCAAGCCCGCGCTGGCCAGAGGCGAGTTGCATTGCGTGGGTGCAACCACCCTGAATGAATACACGCAACACATCGAAAAGGATGCGGCTCTGGAAAGGCGCTTTCAGAAGGTGCTGGTCGATTCACCCTCAGAAGCAGATGCGATTGCCATTTTGCGAGGACTCAAGGAAAGATACGAAATTCACCATGGCACGGATATCACCGATCCGGCCATCATCGCTGCGGTTCGGCTTTCAACAAGGTATATCGTTGACCGGCAATTGCCTGACAAGGCGATTGATTTGATTGACGAGGCAGCCAGCCGTATTCGTATGGCAATGGACTCAAAACCCGAAGAAATAGACCGGCTCGACCGCCGGCTGATTCAGTTGAAGATTGAGCAGGCGGCCCTGAGCAGGGAATCGGATGAGGCATCTCGACAGCGGTTGAGCGACCTTGAACAGGAAATACGAGAGCTTGAAGGCGAGCATGCTCAACTCAATTCAGAGTGGGAGTCGGAGAAGAAGCTTCTGCAGGAAGGTCAGCAGATCAAGGAAAAGCTGGACGAGGCCAAATCGGAACTGGAGCAGCTTCGGCAAACTGCTGACCTGGAGAAGATGGCCGAGATTCAATACGGCGTGATTCCGGCACTTGAAAAGCAGCTGGAGTCCTTCAGCGGCAGAGACTCAGAACAGGCCAGACTGCTCTCGAACAAGGTGGGTGAGATTGAAATCGCCAACATTGTCTCTCGCTGGACCGGCATTCCCGTTGACAAAATGATGGAAGGCGAGCGCGGCCGGCTGACTCACCTTGAGGACCTGTTGCACAAATCGGTTGTCGGACAGGACAAGGCCATTGTCGCAGTCGCCAATGCGGTGAGGCGTGCACGTACCGGCTTGTCTGACCCGCATCGACCAAGCGGCTCGTTTCTTTTCCTGGGACCTACGGGAGTGGGCAAAACCGAACTCTGCAAGGCACTGGCTGAAAGCCTCTTTGACAGCAGAGAGGCGATGGTTCGACTCGATATGTCGGAATTCATGGAGCAGCATTCGGTCTCTCGACTGATCGGTGCACCGCCCGGCTATATCGGTCATGAGGAGGAGGGCTATCTCACCGGAGCAGTCAGACGTAAGCCTTATTCGCTTATCCTGCTTGACGAAATAGAAAAGGCGCATGCAGATGTATTCAATATCCTGCTGCAGGTACTGGACGACGGTCGCTTGACGGATTCTCACGGCAGAACGGTGAATTTTCGGAATACAGTATTGGTGATGACATCCAATCTGGGCTCCGAGTTGATTCAGGAAATGACGACGGCGGGCAGATCGCATGAGGAAATCGAGACAGAAGTCGTAAAGATAACCTCTCGGCATTTTCGGCCGGAATTTTTGAACAGGATTGATGAAATGATCTGCTTTCATGTGTTTTCCAAAAAGGACATGGAGGATATTGCAGAGATACAGCTCGGGTTGCTGGCTCAGCGGTTGGCAGAACAATCCATTACAATAGACTTTGACCCATCGGTGAGGACCTTCCTGGCAGAACATGGCTATGACCCTGTTTATGGAGCCAGACCCTTGAAACGAGTCATTCAAAGGCATCTCGAAAATCCCCTGGCAGAAAAAATCCTTGACGGTTTTATTGGCCCTCACTCCGAAGTTCAGGCAAGCCTGTCCTCGAATGGCGAACAGATACGTTTTTCTCGACAGCCATAGGCGAATCAGCCTGTTTGACCGGTTCGGGTTGACGCAGCCTGTAACAATTTTTTTGAACGGGCGGTCGCCGACTGCTTACGAAGGCCTATGATTACAAAATGTGTTTTTCCTGTTGCCGGCTACGGCACCCGATTTTTACCGGCGACCAAATCCACGCCCAAGGAAATGCTGCCTGTCGTCAACAAGCCCTTGCTGCATTACGCAGTCGAGGAGGCCTGTGCAGCCGGTATTCAGGACATGATCATGGTGACTTCGAGAGGCAAGCATTCCATACAGGACTATTTTGATGTCAGCTATGAACTTGACAGCCATATCGCCGGCACTCCGGCTGAAAAAAGCCTTTACAGCATTCGGGGTCTGCTGAAGAACTGCACTTTCTCTTACACACGTCAGAATGAAATCAAGGGTCTCGGGCATGCGGTCTTTTCGGCGCGTCACCTGCTGGACAGCCAACCCTTTGCCGTCACTCTGGCCGACGATCTCTGCATCACTCCGAAAAATTCGCCTGGCATTCTTTCGTCCCTTCAGCAGTTGCATCAGGAGCATGGGTGTAGCGTGGTTGCTCTGGCCGAGGTTGACGACGAAAAGGTCAGCCGCTACGGAGTGATTCGAGGAAAGCAATTGAGCGACCGAGTGTGGAAGATCGAGGATATGGTCGAAAAACCAACGCTAAAGGAGGCACCCAGTCGGCTCGCCGTTGTCGGGCGCTATCTGCTGACTTC
Source organism: K189A clade bacterium (assembly GCA_007571095.1). Lineage (GTDB taxonomy): Bacteria > Pseudomonadota > Gammaproteobacteria > Pseudomonadales > Azotimanducaceae > RKSB01. The sequence goes on from RKSB01000110.1 coordinate 5,659, forward strand.
CGACCTTCTCGAACTGCTGGGCCAAACAGAAGCAGGCCGCAACAACGAAATCCAGATCACCGATGCCCTGAAGCAGAAGGCCCAAAAAGGAGAAATGCTGGGGTATCTTTTTGACGGCCAATGGTTCGACTGTGGCAGCGTCAAGGGCTTCGTGGCTGCTACCAACCATGTGTACTCGAATCTGTCCACCGACTGAATTTGGGCGGTGACTGCTGTGGTATGCTAAATCGTTTCGGGTTTCGGAAGTCAGGGCAAGTCCGGTCGTGTTAGAGATTATATGGGCTGGCGGTTGGCTGATGTTGCCCATCCTGCTGTGTTCGATACTGGCTGTAGCGATATGCATTGATCGCATGATCGCTCTTCGGCCCGACAAGACCGTACCCGCTCGATTGCTCGGCAAAATTCAGCAGGCGATCAACGGAGAAATCCCTGTTGACTCGCTGACCGAATTTGCCAAAGACTCTCTGTTGGGTGAAATTCTGATGACCGGGCTGGGTGCCGGTCAACGCAACCCTGCTGTGTCGGCATTTGAGGAAGCCGGCGCGCTTGCCGTTCAAAAAATGGAACGTTATCTGACCACTCTGGGCACTATTGCGGTGATCTCTCCTCTGCTTGGTCTGCTGGGCACCGTGGTTGGCATGATCAAGGTGCTTTCTTCAGTCGGCCAGGCGGGTCAACTTGACTCTGGTCTTTTTGTCAGCGGTATTTCCGAGGCCCTGGCAACGACGGCACTTGGGCTGATTGTGGCTATACCGGCACTGGTCTGCCATCGTCATTTTGTTCGCCGAGTCGATGAGTTTACCCTGACCATGGAGGCTGCTGCAGAACGGGTGAAAACGATTCTTTACCGCAAGGATAATTCGGGTCGCTCATCGGATACCCCTTGAAATTCCAGCGCAAACCACAACGCGAAGTTCGGCTTGATCTGACTGCCCTGCTGGACGTTGTTTTTCTTCTGCTCTTCTTTCTGATTGTGTCAGCCAAATTTGTGGAACAGTCTCAGTTGACGGTCAATTTGCCGGAAGCCGCCGGAGACAGCACGGAAGAAGAGCATCAATGGTTGACCGTGGCAGTGGACAAGCTTGGCCGGTATGCCATCAACGAAGGCCCTTTCGACATAATTGGCGAGTCAGACCTGATAGCAGTCATTGCTGCCGAGGCCGCCCGGCAAGAGGAGCCTCGCCTGCGCATCGCAGCCGATGCAAAAGCCAGTCATGAGTCTGTGGTCAGAGTGATGGAAGCCGCTCGCCAACTCGGCCTGACTCGAGTGGCTATCAGCAGCGAAGAAAGGCCAGCGAGTCTACCCGAGCAGACAGAGTGAAGACTTCGCCCTTCAAAGTGCTGATTCCGGCTCGCTACAAGTCTCAGCGGCTACCAGGCAAGCCGTTGA
>RKSB01000036.1 GCA_007571095.1 K189A clade bacterium
ACAGTCGCCCGATTTGTCGGCAGACGGCTTCTTTACCGACACCTCATTGCCGACAACGGGCCTTCGAATGCAGCCCTGGCAGGGCAGGCACCAGCGTTTCGGGAGTCGCACCCTTCAGGTCTCGTTGCGGGTCAAGCATCGGTTTCATTGCTGAAGGTCATGGCATGGCCTAAAACAGAAAGACCTTTGGAAAGATGTTCCCGATCTTCCGGCGGTCATCTGGCTTGATCCAGTTGCAACCAGCATGAGTGAGGCGTGTCGCAACCGGATGGCTGTGTCAAACTACGTATATAAGCCCCATGTTCTTCATGCGACTCAGAGCGCGGCCAAGCGTTTGTGAGTAGCCGAGTATAGACTGAAGGCGAAGTTCGCCTGAGCCGATCAGTCCGATTCCATTCGATCCAGCAGCCTTTCTCCGGTCTTGCGGTAGTAGAAGAGCTCTATCAGGTTTTTGATGCGATCACCCATCCGCTCGAGGTTGTTGGCAACGGTGACCGCATGAATCAGGCTCTGGCCGTCGCCATCACCGTCACCCTGGTTTTCGACCGCCTCGTTGACCACTTCCCGAAACTGCTCATCAATCGCTTCGTCGCTTTTCCATATTCCGATGGCCTTGTCGAGATCGTCGCCTCGGCTGACCGCCAGATAGTCCCGAAACTGGCTGTTGACCTTCTCGGCCATATCATTGAGTGACGGAAAAACCTTCAGGTCTTCGCTGTTCTTGGCCAGTTGACCAGTGCTTCGGGCGAGGTTTTTGATGTAATCGCCCATGCGTTCATATTCTGCCGCCGCATAAAGTGCTCCGACCACTGTTCTCAGGTCTTCGGCGACCGGCTGATAGCAGGCGAGGACTGAAATGGCCTGTCCCAGTGCCTTGCCTTCTATGGCGTTGAGTTCGAGATCGTTGCGCCTGATGGCTTTGAACTCCTGCGGATCCATCTTCACGAACGCCTTGCAGATGCCGTCGAACTGGGCACTCAAGGTCTCCTCCATGCGCTCTATGAGTTCGGCCATCTTGTTCATTTCCCGAGTGTAGGCCGGATTGGTGTGAGGTATGTCGTCGGACATTCTCTCTTCCTCCTGAAAGTCTTGATAGGGCGGCAGGCTAGCCGTACCTTCCGGTGATATAGGCTTCGGTGCGCTCGTGACGCGGCTTGGTGAATATATCGTTGGTATCACCCACTTCCAGCAGTTCGCCCAGATGAAAGAAGGCGGTCCGCTGGGATGTTCTGGCGGCCTGTTGCATGGAGTGGGTGACCAGCACAATGGTGTAGTCTCGTCTCAACTCGAATATGAGTTCTTCGATTCTGCCGGTGGCAACTGGATCAAGTGCCGAACAGGGCTCGTCCATCAGAATGATTTTCGGCTCCACTGCGATTGCTCTTGCAATGCACAGCCGTTGCTGCTGGCCGCCCGACAATTCGGTCCCCAGGCCGGCCAGCTTGTCCTTGACTTCATCCCACAATCCGGCTCTTCTCAGGCTGCTTTCGACCATGCCATCGAGCTCGGAACGACCGTTGGCCATTTTGTGAATACGTGGCCCATAGGCGACATTGTCGTAGATGCTTTTCGGAAAGGGGTTTGGCTTCTGAAAGACCATGCCGACATGAGTACGCAGATCAACGACATCAAAACCTGGCCGGTGAATATCCTCGCCATTGAGCAGCAGTTTGCCGACCACTCGGCAGTTGAGGATCAGGTCGTTCATTCTGTTCAGGCACCGCAGAAAGGTTGACTTTCCGCAGCCCGAAGGGCCAATCAGTGCGGTCACCTGACGCGGGCGAATATCAATGGATACTTCCTTCAGAGCTTGAAAATCGCCGTAATAGACGTTGACTTTTTGTGCCGAGATGATGGTTTCGGCGCGAGCACTCGCCGATGCATCTCTGGTTTCAATCGTCACCACTTGACCTCCAGCTTCTTTCGAAGGAGCACCGCGCTAATATTCATGATCATCAGAAACGCTAACAGAACCATAATAGCGGCCGCCGAACGTTCGGCGAACCCTCTCAAAGGGTTGTCGGCCCACAGGTAGATTTGCACCGGCAGTGCCGTGGCCGCTTCCATGGGTCCGGCTGGAATGTGATGAATAAAGGCTACCATGCCGATCAGGATCAGGGGTGCGGTCTCGCCCAGTGCCTGTGCCATTCCGATAATAGTACCGGTCAGCACGCCCGGCATGGCGGCCGGCAGAACATGATGAAATACTCCCTGCATACGAGTTGCTCCCAGGCTCATCGCGCCTGCCAGCAGGGTCTCCGGCACCGCCTTGATAGCGGCTCGAGCGGAGATAACAATAGTCGGCAGGGTCATCAGTGCCAATACCATGCCACCGACCAGTGGAGTCGAGCGAGGTACTCCCATCAGGTTGATGAATACAGCCAGACCGAGCAACCCGAATATGATGGAGGGCACCGCCGCCAGGTTGTTGATATTGATCTCCACCAGATCAAACCACCGGTTTTTGGGCGCGAACAGCTCCAGATACACGGCTGCGAGTATGGCCGTTGGAAAAGACAGCACGAAGGTCAGCAGAAGCATGTAAAAAGAACCCGCCAATGCCCCGCCAATGCCCGCAGTATCTGGCTGGCTTGAGTCCCCCAAAGTGAAGAAAGACCAGTTAAAAACCATTCTGCCCTTGTTCGAACGATCCAGTATTTCAAAGTAGCGAATCAGGTCGGGTTCGACCTGAAGTTCGACCAGCGTCTGAGTAGACAGATCGCCCTTCAGATAACCATCGGCAAATTTGCCGGCGGGCAACCAGGTGGTGATTGTTCGGCCAATCGAGTCAGGGTCTTTTCTGACCAGCTGGCGTAGCTTCAAGGCACCTTGAAAGCCGATGATGTTCTCCAGGCTGCCTGCGTCGGTTATGCCATGCTGCTCGAAGTCGGTCAGAAGGGCCTTATGGATAAGCTTCTTATAGACACTCGCTCGAACTTTGCCTGAGTTTTCGAGCACAGTCTCAGGCAAGGCGACGGTTATCTGGACCTCGCCACGAAAAAACCCGCTCCAGCCTCGCCCGACTATGCTGACGATCAGGCCGACCAGAAACAGCAGAGCCAGCAGAATAGTCACCCTGCTGACGGCAACAAACCATCGCTGTCGTCTGTAGCGTTTTTGCAGATGTGTCGACAAGGGAGTTCTTCCGTGCTACTCGTAACTCTGTCTGTAGCGCTTGACAATGTGCAGGGCAATGATATTGAGCACCAGAGTCAGGGCAAACAGCGACAGCCCGAGGGCAAAAGCCGCCAGAGTTTTGGGGTCGTCAAATTCCTGGTCGCCAATGAGCAGGGTGACGATCTGTACCGTAACAGTCGTCACCGCCTCCAGCGGATTGATGGTCAGATGCGCTGCGATGCCGGCGGCCATCACCACGATCATGGTTTCGCCTATGGCCCGTGATGAGGCCAGTAGAATGCCGGCGGCTATACCCGGCAGAGACGCCGGAATGATGACTCGCGCTGTCGCCTCCAATTGAGTCGAGCCCAGCCCGATGGCACCATGACGCAGGCTGTCGGGTACGGCAAACAGGGCATCTTCCGATAGCGAAGCAATAAAGGGAATCAGCATCATGCCCATCACCAGCCCTGCCGCCAGAGCGGATTCGCCCGCCACCTCAACACCGAGTTCGGCACCCAGATCTCTCAGGATGGGCGACAGGGTGACCAACGCAAAGAAGCCGTAGACTATCGTCGGTATGCCGGCGAGTATCTCCAGTATTGGCTTGATCTGGCCGCGTGTTCGGCTGGAGGCAAACTCGGACAGGTAAACGGCTATCGCCAGCCCCATGGGCACCGCCACGGCCAGCGAAATCAAGGTAATCAGCAGAGTTCCAACCAGCAGGGGAATAAACCCGAAGGAACCAGCCGCTCCGGCCTGGTCTTCTCGAATGGCTATCTGTGGGCTCCACAGAGTGCCAAAAAAGAAACTGCTCGGGTCAATGATGCTGAAGAACCTGAGCGACTCGACCAATATGGCTGCTACGATGCCGATGGTCGTAACAACCGCCATGCTGGTCGCCAGAATGAGTACTCCGAGGAGTGCTCTCTCGCGTATCGCCACAATCTGGCGACGTGACCGAAGCAGGCTCAAGTATGCAGACCGGTCATTGTGCTCGTCATCGGGGCAATCATATCGAGCATATCGAGCGAGCGGAGCATCGGTATTGCGACTTCACAGCCACAGCCCGCCTGTGTCTATAGCCGAACTGCGGTTGTGTATCCGAAAACGATGCCTGCACAGTTCAGGTCCTGCTCTTCGGGTCGTGCCGCTTGACCGCATCAACTCGAAGCGACCCGCCTCGCCGAGGGTGTGCTGACTCCTCAGAGTGTCGGCATGGGAGTGGTGTTCTCCACCGCCTTCACAGTGGCCGAATATTCGCCTCCCGACAGTGGAACCAGACCCCTTTCAGACAAGGCACCTCCGTTCCCCATAATGTCTTCAGAAACGAAGAACTCGACGAACTCCCTGAGGCCGTCCACTCTTCCGTAGTGGGCGGCTTTGACGTAGAAATAGAGAGGACGGGACACCGGATAGGAGCCATCCACAATATTCTCGAATTCCGGCAGAACGTCATCCACATAAACCGCCTGTACCTTGTCCCGGTTTTCTTCGAGAAAGCTGTATCCGAAAATACCAAAGGAATCAGGATTGGAGACAATCTTCTGAATGATCAGATTGTCGTTTTCTCCCGCCTCAATAAAAGCACCGTCTTCTCTCATGGCATGGCAAAGTGCCTTGAACCTGGACTTGTCGGATTTTTTCAGTGCCTTTGCTTCGGGGAAGGTCGCACAACCTTTTTCCATCACCAGCTCAACAAAGGCATCCCGTGTACCTGAGGTCGGCGGCGGGCCATACACGCTGATTTTGGAATCCGGCAACCGACTGTTGACATCACTCCATGTCTGGTGAGGGTTGGCTATCCAGTTTGATCCGTCAGGTATCTCACGGGCAAGGGCAAGAAATATCTGCCTCTGACTGAGGTTGATTGAATTCGCACCCCGAGTGTGGGCGATGACAATTCCGTCGTAACCGATCTTGACCTCTATGACTCTGTCGATTCCGTTGTCATTGCACTTGTCCTGCTCTGACTTCTTCATTCTACGCGACGCATTGGTAATGGATGGTGAACTCAGATCCCTGTCCGCACAGAACAGCTTCATGCCTCCTCCGCTGCCGGTAGATTCGACCTTTGGAGCACCATAGTCGCTCTCACGGGCAAACAATTCGGAGGCGACAATGGAAAAGGGGTAGACGGTAGAGGAACCGACGATACTGATTGATTCTTCTTCTGAGGGGGAACACCCGGAAATGGCGACAAGCCCGAAAGCGGCCACCGCACCAAGTGCAAGCTGTTGTTTTCTGTTCATTATTTTCTCCAAAGTTGAATGCACCGAAGTGCGATGGTTGTTAAGGCTGAAATGGCGGGACTGCGGACTTTTTCGCAGTCTGTTGCGTGATACGCCCTTCCGATAAAAAACAGGAAGGGAGCAGGAACAAAAGAGGTAACGGAAAAGAATCCGGAGGAAGGATGAATCCGCTTTCGCTTTGGAGTTTGACGAACACTGAAACTCATCTGCTGTTTGATGATGTGTCCAGTCTGGCGGGCGTCATTATAAGAGGGTGTTATCAGATGTCAACAGCTTTTTTCGAGCGCGTTTTGGGAGACGCAAAAACAAGCACAACGCCGCTTAAGTGGTGGTTAAATAGCCCTTGTGCTCTGGTGTAGAATACGCCCATTGACAAGAACTGGACGGTGCCATGAAAACTGTTTCGATACAGGCAGGAGATGCCAAAATCAGAGGCTTTTGCGAACCCAAGTACGAGGGCGTGCTCAAGGCTTTTGAAAACAATTTTGAGAAGTTGAACGAACTGGGCGCGACTGTGTGCGTCAACGTGGATGGCGAGACGGTGGTTGACCTTTACGGCGGCCACACGGACGAGGGAAAAACCGATGAATGGAAGGAGGATACCCTTTCAATTGTCTTTTCCTGCACCAAGGCGGCCACTGCGTTTTGTGCCCATCTGCTGGTGGACAGGGGAGAGCTTGATCTTCACGCACCGGTGGCGAAATATTGGCCTGAGTTTGCCGTCGGCAGCAAAAAAGACACAAGTGTTGCCATGATGCTCAACCACTCAGCAGGCTTGCCGGCCTTTCGGGAGCCGCTCAAGCCGGGTGCCTATTACGACTGGGACTATATGGTCGAATGCCTGGAGAAGGAGGAGCCTTTCTGGGTTCCCGGTACTCGTAACGGCTACCACATGGTGAGTTTCGGCTGGACAGTCGGCGAACTGGTCAGGCGAGTGACGGGCCAATCCCTAGGCCAGTTCTTTCGAGCGGAAATCGCGGAGCCTTTGGGGCTTGATTTCTGGATTGGTCTGCCGGAAGAGGAAGAATCGAGAGTGTCCCACATTGTTCAGTTTGCACCTGGGCCGGACGACCCCGCCACTCCCTTTCTGGTCAGCCTGTTGAACGAACCTCATTCAATATCCTCCCTGTCCTTTATGAACAGTGGCGGTTACGCACCCGACAGTCGAGAGGCACACGCCGCCGAGATTGGCGGTGCCGGCGGAATCAGCAATGCTCGCGCACTTGCCGGTATGTTTGTGCCTCTGGCCAACAAGGGTGAGAGTCGCAACGGGCGTTTGTTGAGCGACCAGACCATCGACCGTATGGGCCAGGCTTCCGTGGCGACCATGCATGACGCCACCCTGCTGATGCCGACTCGATTTGGCCTCGGCTTCATGCTGAGTATGGACAACCGCCATCGTCCGCATGGCCAGGTCGAGAGTATTTTGATCGGTCGAGAGGCTTTTGGTCATGTCGGTGCGGGCGGCCACATAGGCTTTGCCGATCCGAGTTGCAATCTGGCCTTTGCCTATACGATGAACAGGTCAGGTGCGGGTCTGCTGTTGAACGAGCGCGGCCAAAGCCTGGTGGATGCGACTTATCGAGTGCTGGGGTTTCGGGACAATGCGCCGGGTTACTGGCGACGATAGAAGCCGTTTTGCCCCTGTATCACTCGGGTTGCCAGAG
>RKSB01000096.1 GCA_007571095.1 K189A clade bacterium
GCGTAACGCAGCACCGGCTCACTGACATCAACCGCAACCACCGAAGCCTCTGGAAAATGCTGGGCCAGCGGAACCACATTGTGGCCGACGGTACAGCCCATATCCAGAATGCGCCGAGGCCGAAATCCGGCATGCTCCTTCTTCAGCCATTCGGCGATGGCCACGCCACCACCATCGCTGTAGCTGCCGAGTGCACCACCGGTGGTTACAAAGATGCCGCAATCGTAATTCGCACCTGCGGTCACATCCCCCTTACAAAGTGCCGTGTGATAGCTGCCCGGCATGCAGTGAGTATCGACGGCGGTCACATAGGCCGGCAGTTTCAGTGCAGAGTCGAGTTGCAGGCCGTCGCTGTCCTGTTCGTTCAAACGAGCGGCCTGCTCGTTGATCTCCTTCAGCTGGCGCAGAACCAGGGCCCGTCCGGCCTGTTGGCGCATCTCCATGCTGTTGCGCTTGAGTGCACTCCAGAACTGATAACAGGGCTGCCGGGCCATCATGTCTCTGACCTGGTGGCGATTCGAAGGCTTTTTTTGATGAGTCGCCTCAAACTCGGGCAACGCCTGCTCCTCGTAGCAGGGCTTCAGCAGAGGAGCAATCTCGGAAGACAGCCAGGCGTTGAACTGGGTCAGAAAGTTAAACCTTGCGACCTCGTCGTGAGCCGGTTGCGGAAAAACCGCATGCCGACCCACATGGTGCCAGGAAGGCGGTAACGCACCCATTCAGAAGTTGTAACTGAAAGTCAGTATCCAGGTGGAACCCGTACGCAGAGACACGAAGGGTGCGCGTGGTGAACCAAAGTCAAGTCCACGAACAAAGGGGTTAGACGTGCCTATGTCATTCAACACGGCTACCTGTTCGTCAGTCAGCGAATAGGCATCAATGACTGCCTGGGTTACGCCACCATTGTTACCTGTCAACTCAGACTTGCAGGCAGCCGGGCCGAGAAACCCTGCGAAGAACGCACAGGAACTACCCTGACCATAGTCAGCCCAGCGAGTAACGGCAAGCGGTGCATCCTCGTCGTTGATGTTGCGGCCAGTCAAACGAAGGCTCCACTGGTCGCCATACACGCCGACATAGACACCGACTTCCAGTGCGTCTCCCGTCTCTATTCGGTTGTGCACCTGGGCATACTTGCTGCTCTCGAAGTTGGCGTTGATGCCAGCCGTCAACGAAAGACCGGCGGTGAGCGGGTAGTTGAAGTTGAGATCGGCACTCCACTGGACTTCGGAGGTCAAAGGCAACTGCTTGCCAGAAATATCGCAGGTGGCACCGGACAGAGCACCGGCCGGATCCGGATTTTGAGAGCCGTCAGCCGCAAAATTGGGGAATTGGAAGCCGCCGCTTGTCAGCACATATTCAAAGATATCGCAACCTTTTGTAATCTCCGGCTCGGTCAGGGCAAGCGAAAAGCCAACGTCAAAGTAGTTGCCAAAAAAGCCTCTGAACTCATATTCCAGGCCGGTGATCTCGGCATCACCCTGATTGGACACAGCAGCAGAAACAATGGCACCTTCATAGGGGCTGGTCAGCTGGAATTTCTTAATGTCCTTGTAATACACGGAGCCAGCCATGTAGATGCTGCCGCCGGCAAAAGTACCCTTGAAGCCGACCTCGTAGTTGAGTGACTCCTCCTCGTCAAAATCCGGAAAGCCATTGACTTCAGCCAGAGCACTGTTGAGGCCACCCGGCTTGTTGCCCGTCGCCAGGCTGGCATAGAACAGGCTGTTGTCGCTCAAATCCAGGCTGTAGGAGAGCTTCCAGGTGAAGCTGCCAAATTCCTCGTCGTCGTCCTTGGAAACCGTGATTGCCTGGTCGGCCCGAGCATAAACCTCGCCCGTCGTAGTCACAACCTCCACGGTACCATCGGTCGTTGTGACTGCTGTACCGGCAGTGGTGGGTGTTTCCGTAATGTCGACAACCGTTACAAGAGCGGTCAGACCTTCGTCTCTCAGGCTCTTGATCTCGGTGGCCTCACGTACTTCAAAGGACAGGGTTGAGGGCCCGAAATCCAACTCCACATTACCGAATACAGCCCTGTTTTCAATGGTGTAGCTATCGGTATTGCGATCCCTGCCAATGCCGAGTTCGGTCACATCGCGAGAGGTGACCGTTAAGCTGCTGGTGCAGTCGTTGAGTATCGCAGAAGTACAGGCTCGATTGAGATTGCCGGTGGTCGCCGGGTCATCCCGAACCACACGAGTGGCGGTGATGCTGTTGAGGTCATACTGCCAGTCGAGGAAATTGGCTTCGCGACGCCAGTCGTAGCGAAAGTAGCCGACACCCCAGCGAAAGGCGCGTGACTGGTCGGAAGTCAGGCGGACCTCAAAGGAAGTGTCTTCAAAGACATCGTCAAAGGCAATTGCAAAGCCGGCACTTCGTTGAGGAAAGTCGGGAGTCTCGGGTGTCGCACCCAGAGCGGATGTGTACCATCTCAGGTCCCAGTGATCCGAGTCCGATCCTGTGGTCAGCACCTCTTCTCGAACGGCCAGATTGGCGTTGACATTGACGGCCTCGCCTTCAAAGGCGTACTGCAACATGTAAATCTGGCGGTCACGTTCAACACCGCTGAAGGCAACGGTTGAATCATAGGCGTTGGGGTGAACGTTGGGGTCGGTGCCGACAGGCGGTACAGGATCGACTGTGTTGCCGGTGTTCAGGCGAACAACATCCTGTGGCTTGACTTCGCCGCAGAAGTACTGAAAGGGGTTGTCGGCTCGCCGGCCGCCGGGTATTTCAGTGCCATGACGTACGGCATTGACGCCGAAGTTTGACTTGGTCAGGTTGGATCGGTACCCCGGAAAACAGTTGTTGTAGTCGGAACGGTGCAAGAACAGTGCCCGAGTGCCGTCTGCATCCTGGCTATCCAGAAACTGGGCTCTGACCTCATGGCGACCGGCACTGAACTGAAGCCCCAGGCTCAGCGAGGTGGTCTCCTCATCACCAATGGTAGTGTCGACGGTTCGGTTTTCGTATTCGCCGTCATACTCCCACTGTCGAACGCCGATCGAGAAGCCCAGATTGTCGTTGACAGGTATGCGGGCACTGGCTGACACTTCGCGGCGTTCGCCGGCATCACCGGCAAGGCCCAGGCTGGCATTGACATCGGCCTCAAACTCACCGCCAACCAGATCCTTGAGTACAAAATTGACCGCACCGGAATAGGCGTTGCGGCCATAAGCCGAACTCTGTGGACCCTTGAGCACTTCGACCCGTTCCACCAGATTCATGTCGAGAGACTGAACATCGCCCTGAAAGTAGACGCCATTGAGGTAGTAGGAGGCACCGGATTCGGCCAGTGGCGTGGTCCCCGCCAGAATATTGGCGGCCCCTCGAATAACCGGCCGTTCGGTTGAGCGGCCAAAGGCTTTGGAAAAAGAGAAGCCGGGAGTAAAGCGAGCCACGTCGTCGACAGTTCGAATACCCAGATCACGCAGGCGATCTTCGGTTAAAGCGGTCACCGAACCGGGAATATCAAGCAACCGCTCTTCCTTTTTACGGGCGGTGACTATGATTTCCTCAATGGCACCCTGCCTTCTGGCACCCTCTTCTTCCTCCTGAGCGAAAGCAGATGGCAAGGTTCCTGTCAGCAGGACTGACAACAACAGATGAATTTTGCTTTTCCGGCAGTATTCCATCATCTTTGAGTACCTCTCTTCTGGTTGTGTTCTGGTCTGGTTCATATTAAACGGCTTCGCAGTGAATGCATCTCGTCCGACTGAAGATAGACGAGATTGCATATTGTGTCAATGAAACAATGATATATCAATGATTCAATAGTCCGTTTGAAAGTTATACACCAATTGCGCCGAGCGAGGCAAGTGGCTCTTGTTATATTGAGCAAGGTAATGGCTCTTTTCCTTGCTCACGAACAGCATTCGGCGACATTCAGCCTGGACTTGCCACATAGAGCGAATCCCCTTGCGAATCTCCTCGAATACAAAGACCTTTGGGCAGGCCGGCGGCGGGCGTAAAGCCGTAAAGCTCGACCGCTTTAGGCAGCAGTTTTTGCAGAAGTTCGCGAGCTCGTATCAGCCCGTCATAGTCGATGCCTGTGTTCAGGCCCATCGCCTCCAGCATGAATACCAGATCCTCCGTTACTATGTTGCCGCTTGCACCGGGGGCAAAGGGGCAGCCTCCCAGACCTGCCATTGAAGAGTCCAGTGTGGTAATGCCCTCTTCCAGAGCGGCCAGTGCATTGGCAAGCCCCTGCCCTCTGGTGTTGTGCAGATGAACGCTGGATAGATTCTGCTCGCCCACTGCGGCCTTTACTCGGCGAATCAGCCGCCGAACCTGAGCCGGGTTGGCGTAGCCGGTCGTATCCGCAAGCCCGACACCGTCACAGCCGGCAGCCATGAGTTGTTCGGCCAGAGTGACCACTCGATCTTCGGGAACAGGGCCTTCCAGAGTGCATCCAAAGGCGGTGGACAGACCACCCTCGAACTCGGGACGCTCGTCAGCAGGCAACGTTCGAAGGTAGGCACAGATTTCCTCGACTCCATCCAACATCTGTGCATGCGTACGGTTGAGATTTTTCAAACTGTGGGTTTCGCTGACCGAAAATGGGATTGATATCTTTTGTGGATTGGCGGTCAGAGCACGTTTCAGACCCTTGAGATTGGGTATGAGAATGGCGATCTCGGTATTCAGGCGACGGGCAAAGGCAGCTACCTCCGGCGTATCTGCCATCTGCGGAACCGCCTTTGGCGAGACACAGGAGCCGACTTCGATTTCTCGAAGGCCGGCGGCGGCCAGTGCCTCAATCCACCGGCACTTGTCCTGAGTAGGAAGAATGTAATCAATGTTCTGCAGGCCGTCCCTCGGACCCACCTCGCTCACCACCAGGTCAACCATTCGCTTGCTCCTGTGTTTACTCTATAACGATGCTGTATGATGTAATATTGCCATATCTATAGTACAAACTGTAAACAGATACAGATCGTAATCAGTCTGCCAGTCTGCTGAAAATCGGGCAGATGCACCTCGCAGAACAACTCACCCTTGAATACTCCCTTGAATACTTCCGATAGCCAGAATCACAAACCACTCTCCGGTGTTCGGGTCATTGAACTCTCCCACATGGTCATGGGGCCAACTGCCGGTCTGGTACTGGCTGATCTGGGGGCGGAAATTCTCAAGATCGAGCCGCCGGGAGGCGACAAGACTCGGCACCTCAAGGGTTCAGGTGCCGGCTTTTTCCCCATGTACAACCGCAACAAGCAAAGCCTGTGCCTGAACATCAAGACAACTGCCGGCATGGAGATTTTGATGGAACTGCTGGCGGACTGCGATGTTCTGCTGGAGAATTTTCGTAAAGGCACGCTGGATCGAATGGGTCTCGGGTACAAGGACCTGAGTGCCCGGTTTGAACGTCTGATCTACTGCTCTCTCAAGGGATTTCTGCCCGGTCCCTATGAAAATCGTACCGCTCTCGATGAGGTGACCCAGATGATGGGTGGACTGGCCTATATGACCGGCCCTTCGGGGCGGCCTCTACGTGCCGGTGCTTCGGTGATCGATGTGATGGGTGGTACTTTTGGAGCGGTCGGCGTGCTGGCTGCCCTGCATGAACGCAACCGCACCGGACGAGGACAGCATATCAACAGTGCCCTGTTTGAGACGACCGCTTTTCTGGTCGGGCAGCACATGGCACAGGAGGTGGTGTCGGGAGTGGCACCGGCTCCGATGCCGGAACGAATATCTGCCTGGGCTATTTACGATGTTTTTACCACGAGCGACGGCCTGCCGCTCTTTGTCGGTGTAGTCAGTGATGGCCAGTGGCAGACCTTCTGCAGGGCCTTTGGGCTGGACGATCTGGCAGCCGATGAAAGCCTGAAAGCCAACAATGACCGAATTGCCCAACGGCCTGCGTTGCTGAAGAGAATCGGTGCCCTGTTTGCCACTTTCAAACGTGACGAGCTGGCGGTCAAGCTGGAGAGTATCGGCATGCCCTTCGCACCTATTGCCAGGCCCGGCGATCTCTTTGACGATCCTCACCTCAAGGCCAGCGAAGGACTACTGGATGTCCGGACAGAGGACGGCAAGACCATGCAGTTGCCGGCCCTGCCTCTGCAGATGGACGACCAGAGGTTCGGAGTCTATCAGGATTTGCCCAAAACAGGAGAGCACAGCCGCCGCATCCTGAAACAATATACTCACTATTCCGACGAAGAGATTGACACCCTTTTTGCAGAGGGCGTGGTCGAATAAAATTATTGACGAGTTCGCCCCACCTCTATTCGGTGCAGATGAATGCTCGTATTCGGTGCAGATGAATGCTCGGCCTTTTGCTGCCTGAGGGTGCCCGACCGAGGGCTCGCTCAAAATCCTCGAACGGCGAGCTTCAGTACGGGCAGGTCTGGGCCACTGGTATAGACCACCTCAGCCAGTTCAACCTCGTAGCCCGTGTCCTGGCTTTAACAATGACGCTTTACAGAGGGTGGAGTCGAGCAAAAGTTATTGACGAGTTCGCTCCACCTCTATTCGGTGCAGATGAATGCTCGGCCTTTTGCTGCCTGAGGGTGCCCGACCGAGGGCTCGCTCAAAATCCTCGAACGGCGAGCTTCAGTACGGGCGAGCCTGGACCGCTGTTTGAACCGCTCGTAGACACTTCGACCGATTCAACTCCTCAAGCCCTTATCCTGAGCGCAACAGGAACAGCTTTTACAGAGGGTGGAGTCGAGCAGGTGGAGCCGGGCAAAAAATTATTGACGAGTCAGCCCCGCCTGTATCCAGCGCAGATTGATGCCTATCCTTTTGCTGCCCGAGGGTGCCCAGGTGTAACCGAGGGCTCGCTCAAAATCCTCGTGGTAAACGGCGAGCTTCAGTACGGGCAGGTCTGGGCCACTGGTATAGACCACCTCAGCCAGTTCAACCTCGTAGCCCGTGTCCTGGCCGTCAACAAGAACATCGACTCGAGTGCCTTCGCTTGACCAGGTGAGGTTTGGCACATGCACCCAGAGATTGTCGTCACTAATGCCCTGGGCTTCAAAATAGCCAGGCATCGTCTGGTGAGGCTGAAGATTCCGGTAGATGACCACCCAGCCTCGGTAAACCTGAGCTTCTGCAGAGAGGCTGCTCTCATCCCCACAGGCGAACAGGGCTGGCAACAGGGCCATCAGAACCAGAATGCGCCGAAAGCGGCCTATAGTTTTCAACATGGCTTGAAGTCTTCTCCTGTTCAACGTCATACCCTTGCTACTCATTTTTAGTTACTCATTTTCAGCGAATACTCAGGCTGTTTTTCCGGCGGCCAGCAGATGTTGGACTGCCTGTGCCGCCGAGCGACCTGAAACCAGTGCGGCCTCGACACCCGGTGCCGCAACCTGCGTATGCTCTCCGGCAAAGGCTACGCCGGCTTCCGTACTCGCCACAGCCCGAGCATAGCGAGAGACGCCGCCGGCCGGATAATGCGAAAAGGCACCCAGGCTCATAGGATCGCTTCCCCATCTCAGAGCGGTTTCAAATTCCAGTGCACCGCGAGTGGACGGTCGCGCCTTGTAAAGGACCTCAAGGGGATCCTTTTTCGACCGAATCATTTCGTCAAGAATCGTCGACGACTCGCCCATGGAGAAGGCGCGAATTCTGGGAACACCACCGGTGCGGCTGACGAAAACCCGACCTATGGGAGTGTCCGTCCAGGTGTCCTCGGGCAACCCGTCCTCTTCCCAGAAATTTTTTGTGATACGGGCGTACACGACGGTTACCGGTGTGTATTGCATCCCCTGAATGGCCGCTTTCTTGGCACTGCTGAAGTCGGTATCCATGGACACTTTTCGCAGGGTCGAGAAAGGCAGGGCGCAGATCGCCAGCCGAGCCTGTACTCGAGTGCCGTCGTCACAGCCGACCTCGACACCACTCGAGTGAGTTCGAATCCTGTTGATTCTGCGTCCCAACAGAAGAGAGTCGCCGACCTCAGACTGCAACCCGTCAGACACACGGGACAGGCCTCCTTCTACATCAAAAAGACCCCTCGGCTGGCTGTTTCGCCGAACCACCATGCCCTTTAGCATGTCAGCCCAGGACAGAGTCTCTATGTCGGTGGCGTTGAGGTTGGAGTCGATGACCTGAATAGCGGCTTCAGAGGCACCCTGTCGCCGCAGGTAGTCGGCCAGAGAGATGTCTTGTTCGGCCCAGTCTCGGCTACCCCAGTCGGCTGTATTCGCAAAAGGCAGGTCTTTGGGAAGATACAGGCGAAGCAACCGATTGGGGGGCGTGTCTCGCTCATTCGCCGCAAACTGGTCAGACTCACTGGCTGACCAGCTGCTGTCGCTCGTCAGTTGCCCATTCACAAACAGGGCATAGCCGGCAGGATACCGACCGGACGGAGGCAGAGTCTTTATACCCAACGCCTCGCACAAGCCGAGGAGTTCGGTATAACTTTTGCCCAGTTCGGTGGCACCGCCTTCCGGCCTGCCTGGCAGAGAGTCCAGCGTAAACACCCTGCCGCCCACTCTGTCATTGCCTTCCAGCAACAGGGTCTCGATACCGGCTGAACGCAGTAGCCGAGTGGCCATCAGACCGGCAAAGCCGGCACCCAGCACGACTACATCTGTTCGATAGCGAGCTTGCGGGCTGCATGCGGGAAGCAGGTAAGCGGCAGCCAGTGCCGAACTGCTGTTGATCAAAAATCGTCGCCGGTTCATGTGCATTCTTTCACCTCAGTCTTTTTCGCAGACAACAATGGCTCATTAGCTGCGTTTTGTAGTTTGCTTGTTCCCTTTCTGCACCGTTTGAAGAGGCTAGTCTTCACAAAGAACAGTGCCTGCATTCTGCAGTTGGAGTATATTCTCTTTTGAATAGCCGATTTCAGTCAATATCTCTTCGTTCTGCTGGCCGACTCGAGGCAGTGAGAAATTCGGCGAGGCGGGCTCCTCGGTAAAGGCTATGGGCACACCCAGATGCCTGTTACCCTGACTGTCCAGCAGCAGCATTCGACGCTCCTCAAGATGTGAGTCGAAAAGAGCAGAGTGCAGATCACGCACCGGAGCATAGCAGACATCCATACCCTCAAACCACTGATTCCAGTATTCCAGGGGTTGGGTGACAAAAGTTGAGCGCAGAAAATCCCGAACCGGATTCTGGACAGGCCCGGGTGGTTGCCTGCACAGGGGTATCAGGTCCTCCCTGTTCAGGGCGGTCAGAAGGTTTTCGGCAAACTTGACCTCACTGCCTCCA
This sequence comes from K189A clade bacterium, assembly GCA_007571095.1. Classification (GTDB taxonomy): domain Bacteria; phylum Pseudomonadota; class Gammaproteobacteria; order Pseudomonadales; family Azotimanducaceae; genus RKSB01. Next base: position 9,178 of record RKSB01000096.1, read on the forward strand.
AGCACAAGGTATGAATCGTCTGCCGTCGGATAAATCTGGTACATGGCCGCCCCACCCCAGGAACGCTCGTCTTTGGGTACAGGTGAACGCGAAGCGGCGAAAACAGGTCCCAGTGCGTTGGGCAACCAGGCGATGACGGCATCCTGCATGGAAATATCGAGATAGTCGCCCTGGCCGGTCTGGGTACGGCGGTACAGGGCCATCAGGATACCGCTTAGGGAAACCAGCGAAGCGGTCAGGTCCGCCACCGGCATGTGCGGTTGAGCGGGCCTGTCGTCAGCATCAAGATTGATACTGAGCAGCCCCGAATCGGCCTGAATACTGAGATCATGCGCCGGCTTGAGGGCTTTGGGGCCATACTGTCCGTAAGCCGAAATCGAGCAGTAAACCAGCTGGGGTGCAACTCGTCGAAGCGTCTCATAGTCTATGCCGAGCCGCCTGGTAACCCCCGGTCGAAAAGACTCGACCAGGACATCGGCGGTTGTGCAAAGGTCGAGCAGGGCCTTTCGTCCGCTCGAATGCTTGAGGTTGATGCAAAGGCTGCGCTTGCCCCTGTGCGTGTTGCGAAACCAGACCGTGTGGCCGTTTTGAGTCAGGCCGATACGGCGATTGGGTTCGCCGCCCGGAGGTTCTACTGCAATCACATCGGCACCATGGTCTCGCATCATCATGGTCAGATGCGGTCCGGGCAAAAACAGTGACAGGTCGAGGACTTTGACGCCCTCAAGCTTCATCGGAGCCCTGGCCTGAAGAGTCGTTTTCGGCAATGATTCCGTCGAATGACATGCGGACTATCTCGTCCTGGCTAAACCCAAGCTCCAACAGCATCTTTCGAGTACTTGCACCCAGCGGCTCGCCGGCACGAGTCGGCAGCCTTTGGCTGTTGATACGCAGAGGGTTGGCAAGTAGTCGTAGATTCTTTCGCTGCGGATGCTCGGCCGAAAGAATTGATTCGTTGGCTTGCAGCCAGGGATTCTTCAGTGCCTGAGGCAGATCATAGACGGGGGCAACGGGAATCTGGCCGCTGAGCAGTTGTAGCCAGTAGTCGGTCGGTTTTCGGGCCAGCCGAGTATCCAGAATCTCCGTCAGCGCGTCGCGATTTTGGCGACGGGCTACCACATCTGCAAAACGCTCGTCTTTGGCCAGATCGGGAAGCTCCAGCAGCACCAGCAACAGATCCCAGAATTTGGGTGTCATGGCCATCAGAAAAAGCCAGCCGTCTTGAGTGGTGTAGATCTGACAGGGTACGGTAGCCGGGTGAGCCGACCGCGTCAGTCGAGTGGTGATATGCTCCTCATTCAGATACCAGGTAGCCGGATAGCTGAGTTGATGCAGTGCTACATCAAACAGACTCACATCGACATCGCATCCGGTACCGCCTCTGGCCACTCCCAGAAGGGCCGCCAAAAGGCCGGTTGAACAGACCACGCCAGTCATGAAGTCAACCATGGACAGGCCAAAACGCGCCGGTGGCGAGTCGGGTTCTCCGGTCAACTCCATGAAACCCGCTTCAGCCTGCATCAGGTAATCGTAACCGGGCCAGGATTCGCGATCATTGCCACGACCATAAGCAGACAGATGAGCACAGACGATGCGAGGATTGACCGCCTTCAAGGCCGAATATTCAAGCCCCAGCTTTTTGGGCTGGTCGCCTCTCAGGTTGTTGCTGATGGCATCGGCTGAAGCGACCAACCGATGGAGTATCTCTCTGCCTTCGGCTGACTTGAGGTTCAGCGACAGGCTCTTTTTGTTCTGGTTGAAGGTCTGATAAAACTCGCTGTCACCCTTGCCCAGCAGATAAGGACTGGTAACCCGTGAAACATCGCCGATACCAGGCTGCTCTATCTTGATGACTTCTGCACCCAGTTGAGCCAGGTAGAGCGAACCATAGGGCCCCGCACCATACTGCTCGACTGCAATGATGCGAATGCCCTGAAGAGGAAGGGGCTGGCTGTTCATGCCGGATTTCGCGAAATCAGCTGACGGGCGATGATGATCCGTTGCATCTCATTGGTGCCCTCGCCGATGCACAGCAACATCGCATCTCGGTAGAAACGCTCTATTTCATACTCCTTGGAGAAGCTGTAGCCGCCGAAGATACGCATCGCCTGTTCGGCACAGAAAACGGCCGCTTCGCTGGCGAAGTACTTGGCCATGCCAGCCTCCATGTCGCAACGCTCGCCTGTGTCGTAAGCACGAGCGGCTGAACGCACCAGCAGCCGGGCGGCTTCCGTTTTGGTTGCCATTTCCGCCAGCTTCAACTGAACGGCCTGATGCTCACAGATAGGCTTGCCGAAAGTCTTGCGTTCCTGGGCATAACGAGTGGCCAGTGCCAGCGCGCCTCTGGCCATACCGGCTCCACGGGCGGCGATATTGATGCGCCCAAGTTCCAGTCCACCCACCGCATGATAGAAACCCCTGCCTTCCTCGCCACCTATCAGCGAATCGGCAGGCACTCGAAAATCCTCAAAAGTCAGTTCACAACTGTCTATGGAACGATAACCAAACTTTTTCATCTTTTTGACGGTCAAGCCCGGCCTGAGGTTACCCTCCTCGTCCCGAGTCTCGATGAACAGCATGCTCATGCCGGCGCGAGGTGGCGTTGTTGAAGCATCCGTCTTGACCAGAAGCCCGAGACAGCCGCCGTTCAGGGAGTTGGTGATCCAGGTTTTGGCACCATTGACTATATAGTGGTCGCCGTCAAGACGTGCGGTTGTGCGAATACCCTGCAAATCTGTGCCGGCGTTGGGTTCGGTCAGTGCGATACCGCCTCGCAGTTCACCCGTTGCCATTCGAGGCAACCATTTCTCCTTCTGGGCGTCGGTACCGGCTCGTTCAATGCAGGAAGCAGTAATCAGGTGCGAATTGAAAATGCCGCTGGGTGCCATCCAGTGCTGAGCCACTTCTTCAACAATTGAGCTGTAGGTTGAAGCCGACAGATTGAGTCCGCCATAGTCGGCACCAATGGTGGCACCAAACAGACCCAGTTCCTTCATCTGCTCGACCAGTGCATGGGGGTATGTGTCCTCATGGTCGCAAGCCATGGCAATAGGCCGCACTTCTCGCTCAGCCCATTTGCTGATGGTGTCCAGAATCATCTTTTCGTCATCGCTGCTCATTTGGATTTTCCTCCTGTGGATTCTTTTTCCTGGCGCAACAGAATATCCTCCACTCCATGGCCTCGCCGAGGGACCAGCAGTTTTCTGATAAAGCTGCACACCAGTTGTCTGTCCTGATTGTGGCCAAATGTCTTGCAGGTGATTATGCCCTGAGTGGGTCGAGATCTGGATTCGCGCTTGTCCAGAATTTCGGTTTCGGCATAGAGGGTGTCGCCGGCAAAGAGCGGTGCCGTCAATCGAATGTCGTCCCAGCCGAGATTGGCGATGGCCTTCTGGCTGATATCGGTTACGCTCATGCCCGTCATCAGGGCCACGGTGAGCGGGCTGCACACTATACATCGACCAAATTCGCTCGAAGCGGCAAACTCCCTGTCAAAATGCATCGGATGCGTATTCATGGTGAGCAGAGTAAACCATGTGTTGTCGGTCTCCGTAATCGTTCGTCCCGGCCGATGCTCGTAGGTGTCGCCAACGACAAAGTCCTCAAAATAGCGGCCGAAGGATTCGCGATAACGATTGTCCCCGACCTTTACCGAATCAGTAGTCATAAATTCTTCTCCTGTGGCTAATCAAGTGTTTCTTCCGGCCTGAGCCAGTATGCGCCGAGCCGAAGCGATAACAGGTTCATCCAGCATGGTACCCTGCCACTCGACGGCGTCTCCGTCGCTGGCCTTGAGAGCGGCCAGCATGGACTCGGCGCGTTCGATCTCGGCGGCACTCGGCGTGAGCACCGAATGCACAGGCTCGATTTGTGCAGGGTGAATGACGGCCTTGCAACTGTAACCCAGTGCCTTGACCAAATGAGTCTCCTCGGCAATTGTATGCTCATCCTTCAGGGCCAGACAGGGTACGTCAATGGCCATTCTACCGGCACTGCTCGCAGCCATTAGCAGGCGGCTGCGAGCGTAGAACAGAGAGTCCCGAGTCATCGAAGCACCCAGTTCGGCGGTCAGGTCGGCGCCGCCGAGCATAAGCCCTCGGACGCCCTCCTGAGCGGCAATCGAATAGGCTTCTTCTATACCCAGTGCGGTTTCAATCAGAGCAAACAGGGGCCTGCCCTTCGTGCGAGAAGAGAGTTGCTGCACCGACGAAAGACGCGCCTTGGGCAGCATGAAGGCCACGGTTTCGGGCAGGCAGTCCAGACGAGCGATGTCACTCTCATGCCAGGGCGTACCGGCGGCATTGAGACGAACGACAACAGGCGTTTTCGCACCGGATTGCAGAGCCTGAACCACCTGCTCCCGAGCAGACTCCTTGCTTGAAGCAGCGACAGCATCCTCGAGGTCCAGGCAAACCGCATCGGCACCTGACAACAGGGCCTTGTCGAACCGCTCTGGACGGTTACCCGGTACAAAGAGGAGCGTTCTCCAGTGATAATTCAATCCCGCAACCCCCGGCGCACACTGGGCTCGGGATGCATCTCCTGCCAATATCGGGCAATGGCTTCTCGAGTGGTCACCCACACCTTTTCGTGCTTGTGTACATAAGCCAGAAAATCGTCCAGTGCACGAATTCGGCCAGCCCGGCCTATGATGCGCAGATGCAAGCCCAGTGACATCATGCGCGGCTGGCCGGTGCTGCCCTCTGCATACAGGGTGTCAAAGCTGCGGCAAGCATAGTCAAGCCAGGCGGACACAGACAGGGATGGATCGGTCCAGAACTTCATGTCGTTTGAGTCCAGAGCATAGGGCACTATCAGCATCGGCTTGTCGCTGCCCGAAACGGCACTGAAGAAAGGCGCGTCGGCACTATAGTCATCCATGTGATAAAGATAACCCTCTTCCTGCAACAGCCGTCTTGTGTTGTCGGTCAGCAGGTAGCGTGAGAGCCAGCCAACCGGCCTCTTGCCGGTAGCCTTTTGAATGCCCGCACTGGCCTTTCGAATAAAGTCACGCTCCTTGTCCTCGTTCATTCGAAACTGGTGAATCCATCGCCATCCATGCGAACAGGCTTCATGAGGGCCGTTGGCAATGTAGCGGGCAATGGCCGGAGCACGTAACAGTGAAACGGCGGCGGCGGTAAAGGTGACCTGTACCCGGTAAGCCTCCAGAAGATCCTTTATTCTCGGCCAGCCTTCTCGTACGCCATACTCATAGTTGCTCTCGTTGGAGTAGTTGCGTATGGGCTGGCGGAGTTGTATGCCCAACTCATCGACCGGTTCCGGCCCCTTGTCGCCGTCTGCTATGGTGGCCTCTGATCCTTCTTCTACATTGACCACGATGGAAAGTGCAAGCCTGTTGTCGTCAGGCCAGGTAAAGGTCTTCAATGGTATTCCTCTCCGCCGCTCACATTCATGCATTCGCCGGTCATATAAGCGGCCTGATCGGACACCAGAAAAGCACAGGCATTGGCGATATCTTCCTGCAGACCCGGGCGTCCCAGAGGAATACGTTTGCGCATTGCATCCAGATAGTCTTCTTCGGTGAGGCCCTGCAGCCTCGAAAAATGGGCATTCTGCCAGGCACCCAGATTGGTCGTGATATGGTTCGGGCAAAGCGTGTTTACTCTCACTCCGTGTGGCCCCAGTTCCATCGCAGCCACTCGTGTAAGGCCGACCAGCCCGTGCTTGGACGAGGTATAGGCAGAAGCATGGCCGAAGCCTGATTTGGAGGCCTGACTGCCGATATTGATGATGCAGCCACTGCCCTGCTCAATCATGTGAGGAGCGGCGTGCTTGATGCCCAAAAAGGGGCCTCGCAGGTTGACATTCAGCACCATGTCCCATTCTTCCGTCGGTGTATCCACAATCGGCTTCATCAGGTAGCCGACACCGGCATTGTTGACCAGAATGTCCAGCGTTTCGAAGGCCCGAAGGGTATCGGCAATCATCTGGCGAACCTCCGTCTCGACACAGACATCGCATTTCAACGTCAGCACTTCGACACCTTCGGAACGGATGGTTTCGGCGACTGCATGCATCGGGTTGGCAGTTTTCGGTCGGCTTGGGTCGGCAGCCTGAGCATCCTCGAGATCAGCCAGCACAATATTGCAGCCTTCTCTGGCCAGTCGGCCGGCGATATATGCCCCTATGCCGCTGGGACGGCCGGCACCTGTTATCAGGGCTGTTTTGCCCTGTAATTCTGTATATTGCCCCATGATGACTAGACTTTCTCGGTGACGATGAAAACCGGGTTGTCCGCCCACTGCTGGAACTCGGCACTGACCTTTTGCATTTGCTGAGTGCTGACATCCGCACCCAGAGCCTCCATATCCTGAACATCAAGAACCTCTACATAGTCGTAGGGAGGGCGGGCATCCGATCCCAAGACCGACACGCTTCGAAGCACTTCAAAGTTGTCCACAGAATTCAGCTTGTTGACTGTGGGTATATCAACTGTGCGCGCCCAGTTCTCGTATTCTTCGGCACTCACGCCGGATTTCAGGTTGAAAATAACTATGATGCGTGTGGTCATCTCTGTCTCCTTTGTAAATTAAATCATTCCACCGATGATTGTACGATTCTATTCGTCTCGTCTCGTCGGAAATTCGAGTGTCCCTGAAATAGAGGATCGATTGTTGAATCCTGTGTGTTCAAGAGTATTTTGTCTCGTCAGTCATTGCCTCGTTTTTGCTGGGGGTTCTTCAGACCTGTTTTCTTGTTAGTACAGCTTGCGTAGCGATGCGTATGAGTCCTGTCGGCGGGCTCCGACTTCAAAAGCGGTTGCGGACTGGCCAGCCAGACCGAGGCACTCAAGGATACGGGCAACGTGCCTCAAGCGGTGAGTTTTGAACTCAGAACTGATATTTCATACCGAAACTCAAGCTCCAGAATTCAATGTCGTCTGTCTCGATCTGGTAGTGAATTTTCTCACCCTCCGGGCTCACCGCAGATTCGTGACTACGTATCTGGTCCCATTCTCTGGGGCGACTCCTGAACTGATCAAAGACCACCCACCGAAGCTTGAACCCGATAGAAACCTTTTCGTTGACTGAATAATCCATGCCAAAGAGTCCCTGATACCCGAACAGGGTTTCTGAAAACTTGTTTCGACCGATAGTCGTTGTACCGGCAAGCCGTTCATTCAGTGCCGGGTTTGAGAAGGTTGATATTTTGGCGGCCTCGTAGTTTCTTGTCCACCGGCTGTAAAAATCCAGAGAAACCTCCGAAAACCCGATACCGACTCCGACATAGGGCGTAAACTTCGAGCCTGAGTGCCAGTCGTAGTAAAAGTTGGCGAAGATGTTGTGCGACAGGACATCGTCTATTCCGGCTTCCACGTAAAGGAGTTCGTTTTCCTTGCCGCCCTGAAACGGCTGTCCGGCGGGCAACAGCCGAACGCTGTTATCCAGGTCGTCATAGGTCGCCGTGTGATGGAAGTACTCGCCCTCAAAGCGAAAACTTCCCAGGCGATACCCTGCAGTGATGCCTGCCAAAACGCCGGAGCCTGCACTCGACCGCTGGAGCCAGGAGAACTGATCTCGAGTGGATTGTTTACAGGCACTTGAAGGTGTTTCCAGAAAATTCCCCGATCCATCGTTGTTAATGAAGCCGTCGCACACAGTTGGCACATCGCTGTCCCAACCCTCGGCAACCAGATCCGGTGTTACCGAAGCTCCGAGATCCAGCCCCAGATACCAGCCGTTGCGAGCCTCTGCCGAGACTGCAGAAGCCATCAAACTCCCTGCGGCGAAAACAAGGAACGTCGCCAGCCACCCCTTTTTTATCACTTCATTTCCCTTCAAAAAAGAACCCACAACAGGCTCATCTTACTGCTGTTCTGCTGACCCGTATCTTCCTCTGGCCTGTAAAATCCAGCCAGTCCGCAAAACAAAAAACAGACTTCCGAGCCTTTCCGGGAAACCACTCAGGCGTCCCGCCGATGTCAGCTATCAGGAGGTCAGATTCTATAACGCTCTCCGTCCTTCGGCAACCGAACAGACACTTGCTGCCTTGCTCAAAACGGCCTGACTTGCTACAATTCCGGGTTTGTGGGTCGGCTCCGTTCTTTGGCTCCACAAGAATTTTTTTGAACCTTTTCTGAAAGACCCCAAGAAAGAGAACCCCATGGATTTCTCTGGAAAAAACCCCATCAGAACCCTAAAAAAGCCCCTTAAACTGCTAAAACAACTGAAGTTTCGGGAGTTTCGGGATCAATTCTTTATTGATTTCGTTAAAAGAAAGAGTGAAATCAATATCTA
>RKSB01000077.1 GCA_007571095.1 K189A clade bacterium
TCCTCGCTATATCTGGTTGCTGGACGAGCCACTGCCACGCAACGCCAATGGCAAATTCCTCAAGCGAAGCCTTTCGGAGTCACTCGATATCGACCAGGCAGTCTGCAAAGATTCTCTCGATACTTTCGTCTGCGAAAAGTCCTGAAGTAACCTCGGTTTTGATCACCGAAACCGCTTCGGATCAGCTCTTCAGGTACTGACTTCAGAGAGAGTTTTGACGACTTTGCCGACCAGTCCGTAGTCCTCCGCTTCTTTGGCATCCATCCAGTAGTCCCGCAAAGTATCCTGATTGACTTTTTCGAGTTTCTGCCCGGTCTGTTCGGCGATGATTTTGTTGATTCTGCTTCGAATCTTGAGGATTTCTTTGGCATGAATACTGACATCTGCTGCCGTTCCGCCAATCTGACCAGCCGGTTGATGAATGAGAAAGCGAGTGTTGGGCAGCGAAAACCTGTGCTTCTTGTCCGGTGCCAGAAATATGTGAGTGGCTATGCTGCCGACCCAGCCGGTACCGATACTCAGAACAGGGGCCTGAATAGACCGAATGATGTCGAAGACGGCATCGCCCGATTCGACATGGCCGCCCGGTGAACTGATATACAGCAGAATCGGTTGGCTGGACTCCCGATCCAGTGCCAGCAACTGTCGAATAGCGGAATGGGCGGTTTTGGGCGTAATCTCATCGAACAGGGTGAGTGTCCGATTTGAAAAAAGAATCTTGTCCGGCAACTGAACTTCTCCGGCCTTTTTCTTTTTTTCAGGGTTTTTGGAGGCGGTTGCGCAAGCATCAAATTCGGCCATCAATTTATCCTTTCTGAATAGTTGTTCGTTTTCCAATAGCGCGGATGAATTCTTATTTCAGCATTCTTACCAGAGCCTCCTGAGCTGTCGATGCGACCAGTTTTCCAGATGATCGGTCGAAGACTCCGCCTCGGTTGAAGCCTCTTGCATTCTTTGCAACCGGGCTGTCCTGGCTGAAAAGCAACCATGAATCGGCTCGAAAATCCGAATGCATCCAGAGGGCATGATCCAGCGAAACGACCACCAGTTTATCCGAAAAAGGTTCGGTGGGGTGGGGCCTCAGGCTGGTGTCCAGCAGTAGCCAGTCGGACATGTAGGCCAGTGCTGCCTGATGCAGGCGAGGGTCGTCAGGCAGTGGTTGCCGAGTGCGCATCCAGGTCTGCATGAAGGGTTCTCCCTTCTCTTGCTCGAAGTAATTCAAAGGTTGAACGGGACGCACTTCAAGATGGCGCTTTCGATGAACCCGCTTGTCGATCTCATCTCCGCTGAAGCCGCTTGCCTCCGCCTGCATCAGAAAGATTTCCTCTTCTGGTACCAGTTGCTCAGGGTCGGTCACCGAGGGCATGGGCTGCGAATGCTCGAAACTCTCCTCGGCGACATGCAGTGATACATCGGCCTGAAAGATCCTTCTTTTGTCCTGCAGGGCATCGATATGGCAGACGGAAAAGCTGCGCCCCTGTCGAATAATGCGAGTTTCATAAATGATCGGCTGCTCAGGATCGCCGGCTTCCAGAAAATAACCATGCAGACTGTGCACTCGTCGATTCTCACTGCCTTCTCCGGAACTGACGGCGATCACCGCATGTGCCAGTACCAGTCCGCCGTAAATTCGCTGAAACCCCTCGTTGACAAGGACAGATCGGTAGCGGGAAGGGCCGATCTGCTCCAACATCAATTGCTCAACCAGATCGGGTGCCGAACTATCCATGACTAACGCCTTTGAAATGTAACACCCGCCGACAGCCTTGTTCTGACGGATTCATAACGGGAAGGGCCGATCTGCTTCAGGATCAATTGCTCAACTCTGACCGGATATCGAAATCCATGACTCACGCCCTTGAAGCGCAACATCCGTTGACAGTCCTGTTCTGGATGTCTTTCTGCAGTCAGGGAGTTTCGTCTACCAGATCCCAGGCCTGTTTTGCGAGCACCTGGCAGGTATCCTTGTACTCCAGTGCCGCTTGCCGAGAACTGGCGTTACCTTCCAGTCCGCGCTTATAGACCCCTTGAATAATAGCGGCGGTTCTGAAGAGATTATAAACGACATAAAAGGTCCAGTGCCTGATTTCCCCACACCCACTTCGAGCTTTATAACGTTCCACCTGTTCGGCTTCCGTAGGTATGCCCAGTGATTTCAGATCCAGGCTGTTAAGCGAGCCTTCCTCGTACTGTCGCAGGTAGCTCTGGCAGTGGTAGCTGAGGTCAGCCAGAGGATGCCCCAACGTGGACAGTTCCCAGTCAAGTACTGCGGCAACTCGCGGCTCAACCGGATGAATAATCAGGTTTCCGAGCCGAAAATCACCGTGCACAATGCTTGTGGTGTCGTCGTTGGGAATCTGGTTGGGCAGCCACTCCATGAGGCTGTCCATTTCACTGATTTCCACTGTCTTCGAGGCCCGATACTGCTTTGACCACCGGCTGATTTGCCGAGCATAGTAATTGCCCTCTCGACCGAAGGCTTCCAGCCCCACTTCCCGATAGTCAACTCGGTGCAACTCGACCAGTACATCAATCAGGTGCTGGTAGATTCCCTGGCGCTCGGCTGGCTCCAGATTCGGCAGCGAAACATCGTCGAAAACACGGCCTTCGACATATTCCATCACATAGAAGGAAACGCCTATCGGCTCTGGATCCTCGCACAGCATAATCATCTCAGGTACCGGTACAGCACTTTTTCTCAGTGCTGCCATCACTCGGTACTCTCTGTCAACCTGATGGGCCGACGCAAGCAGTGGTCCCGGTGGCTGTTTTCGCATGACATAGGAGGATTGCCCGAGAGTCAGCCGAAAGGTTGGATTGGACTGTCCGCCTTCAAACTGCAAAACCTCCATTTTTTGCGGCTTTTCACCAAGTGCCTTGTGCAGCATGTCCGCCAATGCTTGCTGGTTGAACTCGTGTCCGGGTCGAACTGGTGTGAGGCGAGGTGAAGTCATGGCGAGTGAGAGCCTGATCAGGTTGCTGTTATCAGGGTAGCCTGTACAGGCAGAGGCTGGTTTGAGTGCCGGCAAGAAGGCTTTTCGTCTGTGCCTTTCTTAGACTGGAGAAAACGGTTTGCGGGCAGAACCCTGACGACCATGAAATTTTTCGACCTGTAAATTCCACTCTACTCACCTTACTCTCGACTGAGACTGAGTCAAACGGGCAGAAGGCTTTTTATCCTCGCTTCTGCAACGACTGAATGTTCGCTTGCCTGCTTTATCTTAAGTTACCGGCATCAATCTATCATTTTTCAGTAGTCGAGTGAAACAGCCTTGTGCATCGGGAATGCCAAGCCTTTCTCTTGCTTGAGCATCGCCTTTCTTTTTTGAAAGAGCCAGCCGTCTTGAGGCGGCACCCCTGACTTAAGCGGTCACTGAGGCCTGGCTACGCCTCTGCTTTTCTCTTTCGGTCTGATACGAGTGCTGAGTAAGCAGAAGCACTCCGCTTTGCCGTGAGCCTTGGTCAAAAATTCCACTGAACTCTCATCAACAGCTTTTCGTCTGTATTCGATAGGGTGTGTCCCAGGTCAAATTTGAGGGGGCTCAGGGGCTGCCAGCGAATACCGACTGTATAGGTGGAGTCAGACTGCTTCAGTGTCGACTCAAAGTAGGGTGTCAGCGGTCCTCTGGCTGATGAGAAGGTATAGTCGAGGTTTGTGAAGAGCCGCATTCCCTGTTGTCTTCGTTCAGGCGTGAGACCTTCTTTCCACAGTCTGGTTGCGTTGCTCTTGAGGTCAGTTGGCGGTGCACCATAGCCTGGCTTGAGTGAAAGATGCCAGCGGCTGGACGAGATGAAGTCGAACTGAAGAAGGCCGGCAACGCCCCATTCGGTGTAGTTCTCTCCGTCGGTCAGTCCTCGAAAGGAGAATTCAAGTCGTCCCCATTTCGGTCGATAGCCGACCTCGGCAACCAACTCAAGACCCTGTTCCAGACGAGCGTCTCCGCCTTCCGAGAAGTAACCGATAAGCAAGTTCTGGCTGAACTCGGTGCCGGTGTTTCTGGCTCTCTGGCCGCTCGCCTTGATGAGCAACAGTTTGCGCATTGACTCAAGGCCCAGAGTCTCCGGCAGGTTGGCCGAACTCACATCCACCTGAGTACCACTGATCTCGGCTTCAAAGCTGAAGGTGGTTGACCGAATTCGAAAGAGCGACAGGCTGGCACCCAAAGACCAGCTCAGCATCTCAAGGTCACTCTTGCGATCAGCCGTCTTCTCTGACTTGATAGTCGTCTCCCCTTCACCCATGCCCGCACTGCCCCACAGGCTGACCTTGCCGTTGCCGGAAGACAGCGAGAAGTAGGGGTGCAGGCTGGTGAGTTCAAGTTCATAAACACTGCGAGTGTCTGCCTGGTTGTGGTCGAATTCACCGAAAGTCACATTGATCATGCCGCCGATCAGCGACCGCTCGTTGACGCTGGTATCCATGCCCAGTTGAAAGCTGTAGAGCTGGCCTTCATGGTCTTTTTCAACGGCCTCTTCCTTATCGGACTGACTGGAGATGCTTCGAAAACTGCTTCTGCCCCAGAGCGTGAGTCTGCAACCAAAGCTCCTTCTCGGCTGTTCACCCAGGACCAGATTAAAGCTGCTGTTTTCAAGCAGTGACAGCGGATCCATTCGTCGAGTGCCTGCATATTCACTGGCCGACTGTTTCAGCAGGCCGGCCCATGAACTGTGACCGCCCACGAGCAGGGCATTGCTTTTTTTGCAGGTGGCCCGCTCACTGACTATTGAGTTCAGGTCCCGAGAGACGGCAGCCATGATTTCCGGCAGTATGTCGGTGTGAATGTCGGTATCGTTGAGCGCAATACCTATGCTGACGGTATCCGGTGCAGAGACGAAGCCGTCTTCATCGGTAACCTCCAGTACAAAGACCAGGACTTCATTGGTCGAAAGGGCAGGCACGATGAAGGTCGGGCGAGCCACATTGTCGGCACTCAGTACAGGCCGTATGCTGTTACTCGAAACCTGCCGCCAGGTATAGGTCAGGTTGCTGTTTTCGGGATCATAGGAATCTGACCCGTCAAGGGTAACCTGCGTGTTGCCGGAAGGGTTTACAACACGGGCCAAGTCTGGTCCGGCATCGGCAATGGGCAGGTCATTGTCAGCACGAACACGAACGGCTACATCATCGGTTACCATGCTTCCATCGGCACTCGTTAACGTAAGCAGAAAACGAAGCGTGTAATCGGCGGTTCGGTCGGGTGCCTCAAAGACAGGTGCCTCCGTGCGGGCATTCGTCAGGCTTAAAGGTGCCTTTGTGCGGGCATTCGTCAGGCTTACAGACGCCCTTGTACGGGCATTCATCGGAGTGACCAAAAGACTCTCATCTGTTGTCAGCTGACTCCAGCTATAGCCAAACTCCCTGTCCAGAAAGTCTCTTGATCTCGACCCGTCCAGAGTGACGGTATCGCCTTCATTGACTGTCATGTCCGGTCCTGCGTTTGCGATCAGGGCACCGACAGTAACCATGACCTCAGCGGCACCTGTTCTGCCGGTGCTGTCGGTGACTGTCAACTCAAAGCCGAGCGTATAAAAAGTGCTCAGGTCCGGTGCTACAAAGGTCGGCGAGTCAGTAGAGCCTCTGCTTAAAGCCACTCTCACCGCATCGTTCGCCCTCTGTTTCCAGGAAAAGGTGAGTGCTCCGCCTTCGGGATCAATCGACTCCGACCCGTTCAGAGTCACTTTGTCACCTCCATTGACGATCAAACCAGATCCGGCATGAGCGACAGGGTCATCCTCATCGGCGGCGACAAACACAGTAACCGTATCCGAATGCGGGTTGCCGCCGCCATCAGTCACCCTGAGAACGAAGCTTACCTCGTAGTCGGAAGCCTTATTGGGAGCGATGAAGGCAGGGCTTTCGCTGGTAAAGTCTTGCAAGCTTGCTCTCACCACATCACCGGCTACCTGTCTCCAGGCATAGGTGAGTGTTCCGCCTTCAGGGTTGCTTGAACCTGTTCCATCCAGGATGACCCTATCGCCTTCATTGGCGTTCTGATCATCTCCGGCCTCGGCTACCGGCGGATCGTCTCTGGCGAGAATACTGACAACCACCGTGTCGGTATCCGTGCTCTTGCCGTCACTGACCGTGAGGACGAAACTGACCGAATAGTTGGCAGACCTTTGAGGGGCGATAAAGGCAGGTTTGGGAGCGGAGGTATTGGCCAGATTCACTCGGACTGTCTCATTGTCAGCTTGAGTCCAGCTCCATGTCAGGCTCTCTCCTTCTGGGTCCATTGATTTCGAGCCATCCAGTGTAACCCTGGTACCTTCATGAATGCCGGCCTGGTCAGGACCGGCCTCGGCTATCGGCGGATCATTGTCGGCGAGTACCCTGACAGCCACCCTGTCGATAGATGGGGTCTTGCCATCACTGACCGCAAGTACAAAGCGTAGTGTGTAGTCGTCGGTTGAGTTGGGGGCAACGAAGGTCGGCCGCTCGGTTTTGGCACCCATCAGGTCAACAGTCAGTGTCTGACCGGAGGCTGGACTCCAGGCCCATGTCAGGCTCGTTCCTTCAGGATCCATTGATTCCGAGCCGTTCAGTGCGACAAGGGCACCTTCTCTTGCGGTCAAATCGTCTCCCGCATTCGCCAATGGCCAATTGTCCTCGGCCATTACGCTGATTATGACGGTATCAGTGTCTGCGTTGCGTTCGGGATCTGTAACCGTGAGTACAAAGGTGAGTTCATATTTGCTGGTTCGGTTGGGGGCGATAAAGGTGGGTTCCTCAGGCGAGGCCGGTGCGAGTGTGCTTAAAGTGATTCCTGAAGGGGTCGTCCAGGTATAGGTGAGGACATCATTGTCGGGGTCTGACCCTGAACCTCGAAGAGTGACGGTGTCGTTCTCATTGACGGACTGATCCTCGCCGGCGCTGGCCATCGGCTCATCATCATTGTTGACGGTGATGGCGATCGCATCGGTGACCGTCTGGGCCGCATCAGCGACTGAGAGCGTCAGGTTGACGGTGTAGTTCTCCGGTGCCAGCGGGGCGGTGA
>RKSB01000039.1 GCA_007571095.1 K189A clade bacterium
ACACCGGATCTTTCCTGGAGTGCACCTGCCGGCATCACTCTGAACACACTGACGATCGGTCACCCTGAGTTTACAGCACCCAACCGAACTCAGGACTATACCCTGACCTTGACCTTAAGCGTCTCTGACGGTGTGAACCCCACCGTCACCGATGAAGTTGTCATTGAGGTTGAGGCCGACAATGATGAACCCACCGTCAACGCAGGTGAGGACTTACAAGCCGCTGAAGGCGAGGTGGTCAGCCTGACCACTGCCACCGCCACCAACCCGGATGAAGGCGAGACGATCAACATTCTCTGGACGCAGGATACATCCGATACGGTCAGGGTAAACCTAAGTGGCGAGACTCTCCTCACACCCAGCTTTACCGCTCCACTCTCAGTTGAAGCCTACAGCGTCACGCTCACCCTGGCGGTCGCTGATGCGGCCCAGACGGTTCGTGATGCAGTGGTGATTCGCATCAATAACGGTGCACCGAGAGTGATTGTCGAGCCGGAACGGGTTGTCAACGAAGGAGTCCTGGTCAATCTGGATGCTTCAAGTTCGAGCGATCCTCAGGGCCAGCGACTCAGCTATGCCTGGTCTCAAATCTTGGGGAATACTCGGGCCGTTACTCTGGAGAATGGGAATACAGCCAGCCCGAGATTCGTTGCCCCTGATCAAAAAGCCGATTACACGCTTTACTTTGCATTGACAGTTACAGATACCGACGGCAACAAGGGGGTTGCTACCGTCACCATTCGTGTGCTCGCTGAAAACGACCTGCCCATTGCCGATGCCGGACCAGATATCAACCGTGTTGCGAACTCTTTCAGCAACACGCAGGTTACCCTCGACGGATCCGCATCCTATGATCCCGAAAACACCAACCTGACCTATGCCTGGCGGCAGGTTTCGAGCAACTCCATACGGCCTGTACTGAGTGCCAACAATGTAGCTCGCCCAACCTTCATCGCCCCTGCTGTCTCGTCCAACGAGGTGCTGGTCTTTATACTGGAGGTTACCGATGAAGATGGCCTTGTTTCTGCACCGGATACCGTCAGCATAGGTATTGCCGTCAACGATACCGACATTCACACCGACATTCTGCCGGAAATCATGGCTGTCGTCTCTCGGGACTTGAGTTCAATGGTCAGTGAGCGGGCCACCTGCAGAAGAAGCAATGCTCTGCTCGTGGGCGGTCACAGTTCATGGGCCGGCCTGCTGAAACAGTCGGCCAGTGAGTATGCAAGCAGTCGACGAATGGACCCACTGTCACTGCTTGAAAACAGCAGCTTTAATCTGGTGCTGGGCCAACAGCCGAGCCCCAGCTTTGGTTGCAAGCTCACACTCTGGGGCAGAAGCAGTTTTCGAAGCATCTCCAGCCAGTCTCAAGATGCGGTTTCCGACAGAGACTATGAGGGTGAACTCTATAGCTTTCAGCTGGGCATGGATACCAGCGTCAACCAGCGGTCGCTGATCGGTGGCATGATCAATTTCACTTTCGGTGAGTTCGACTACGAGCAGGCAGACAACCGCAGTGCTTACGAGCTTGAACTCACCAGCCTGCACCCCTACTTCTCGCTGTCTTCCGGCAACGGCAAGTTCAGCCTGTGGGGCAGTGCAGGAATGGGCGACGGAGAGACCACCATCAAGTCGAAGGAGATGGCTGACCGCAAGAGTGACCTTGAGATGCTGAGCTGGTCGTTGGGCACCAGCCTGTCACTCTTTCAGGTAAACTCAACCACCTTCAGCCTTGAAGCCGAGATCAGTGGTACTCAGGTGGATGTGAATTCAGTCAATCTGCCGGAAAATCTGGACCTTGAGTCTCTGCGCAGACTGCTGGTCATCAAGGCGAGCGGTCAGAGAGCCAGAAGCACCGGCGGTGAGTTCAACCGACACTTGAGTATCGGCTACTTCTCGGAAGGCGGAGACGCTCGTCTGGAACAGGGTCTTGAACTGTCTGCCGAGGTCGGCCACCGCCGGAGCTGGGGGCGGTTTCAATTCTCCTTTCGAGGACTGACCGACGGAGAGAACTACACCGAATGGGGTGTTGCCGGCCTCGTCCAGTTCGATTTCGTCTCGTCTGGCCGCTGGCATCTTTCACTCGAACCAGGCTACGGTGCACCGCCAACTGACTTGCAGAACAAGGCAGTCAGCCTGTGGAAAGAAGGTCTTCGGCCTGAGCAAAGACAACAGGAGATGCGACTCTCCACCAACCTCGACTACACCTTTTCATCAGCCAGAGGACCGCTGACACCCTACTTTGAGTCTCTGCTGAGGCAGTCTGACTCCACCTACAGGGTCGGCATTCGCTGGCAACCACTGAAGCCCCTCAAGTTTGACCTGGGGCACACCCTATCGAATACAGACGAAAAAGTGTTGATGAAAGTCCAGTGGGACTTCTGACCACTAAGGACCCGTAGCAGAGTGCTTTTGTTTCTTGAGTACCCTCATAAAGCCCGCCAGGCTGAATTTACAGAACCGCTCTTAAGGCTCTAATCCCTATACTCCTCGACGCACCGAACACTCTGCCTTGTTTGACCACTGGCGGCATTACACTCGCCAGACGGTTCCAAAAAAGCCCCGTGCTCGCTCATGACTCCATGTAAAGGACTTCTTTTGGCCTGGCTTTTCTTTTAACCCGACTCTAACGAAGATGCAACGGGATAAGCACCCTTTGGAGGTTTATCCGGCTCTTGTTCCTTTGAATCCGGCGTTACCAAAGGCACCCAGTGCAGCGTTGCCGCTAATCTCATCTCCATTTACTGACGCAGTAAATGAAAGTGTGATCGGAGGGCTTGGCACTTTGGCTGACCAGGTGGCCGAGTCGCCATCGATTTTTCCGTCTTCAATTTCAACGCTGCCTTGAGGCGAGGACATGGTTCCTGTCAGCGAGGATCCGTCCACTTTCAGATCCAGTTTAGCCGACTGAGCACCCATGGGGGAGTTGATGGTGATGTCCCACTGGCCTGCTATATCCATAAATAATTCTCCTTAAAATGGAAAGTGAGGTGTCAAGGCACCCAGCCTAACACATATCCGGGTAGGGGTGGCTGACTTTTAGATTGATTGGCCGAGCATAGTCGGGCAACCGAATGTCCTGATCGCTGATTTCGAGCTCGGAGATGTCCAGCACACCATCGCCAAAGCGATAAGCAGGAAGAGTTTTTCCGGCTGTATTATCCGCATCGTACTGGACACTTCTTTCTTTCGTTGCAGCCAGCTTTTTGGAGTAGTCCCGCCAGATTTTTTGACCGTGTTTGCAGGTTATCATCTCCTTGACCTTGCCGGGGGAGAGGAGAAGAGTCGTCGCATTGTTTCCACCAAACCCTTTTGAATTGATAAACGCCGCCTGATAGTAGTCGGGTTCGACCTCCCTGTGCTTCAGAGGATAGTCAAGCCTCTTGGTGTAAACATCATCGGCGACTTTGTCGATGGTGGTAATGCCCGGAATAATCCCATCCTGCCATGCCCCCAGACAGACTATGATCTGGTCGGCACCCGCTGGTGCCAGAGAGTGTCCGACATAGGCTTTGACTGCCGTAATCAGCCAGTTCTCCAGGCCAAAAACTCCTGCCATCTCACTCATGATGTGCGATTCACTGACTCGATTCTGCGGAGTACCTGTGCCGTGCGCCTGCAAGTAAGTGCGGTGCTTAAGTGCGTCCTCTCCCAGAATAGACCTTGCGGAGGCCATCGCCAGACCCATGGTCACATAGTTACCGATTCCCGGCCCCGAAATAGACTTCTTGAAGCCATCGCTACTCACATGAGTGGAGCCTACTCCGCCCAGAATGCGGGCTCCCGTCTCCAGAGCCAGTTCGTGATCCATCAGAACCAGGAACATGCCTGACTCTGCCAGAGTAAAGCCGCAGTTGTTGCCGAAAGGCCGGCAGGCTCTACGGTAATTCGGCGTAGTCCTGTCTTTATCCAGAGCCATCAATGCCTTGTCTTCGGCCAGTGCCCCCATGGCCCTGAAGCCCTCAATAACGTCTGATGTCAGAGGTGCCTCGGCACTACCCACCAGAGACATTCGGCAACGCCCGTATTGTATGTCTTGAGTCGCCAGGCCGAGGTTGTAGAGGAAGGTTGCACACGCACCTATGTTGCATCCAGTTACGCCGACATTGCCCAGCACATAGGCGTTTACAAAATCGACAGGCATTTCCGGCAAACCCAGAGGCAATTGCTTGGAGGTGGCACGACGTCCCTCTCTGGGCGCGCTGATCAGACCACCGAACCCGTTGCGGTCAAGCTGCCCCAGTGCACTGCCTGCATAAACGGAAATCTGCTCGGGCGATACCAGCTTTCGAATATCATTCAGGTCGATGCCCATGTCGCCTACTGCATCAGAAGCGGCATAAATTGACAAGGACAGGCCTTTCGGGTGGCTCCTTGCAGAGTAAAGGCTGGCCGGATCAAATCCGGTGGGCAGTTGGCCACCTGACTGGACCAGTGCACGGTGAGTTTGCGGCAGCAGGCACTCAAGAGGGCTTGCTACTTCGACAACCACTTGACTGCCCTCAGTCCTCTTGACCGACCAGTGAGTCGGCAGGGGAGTGGGCAGGTGTTTTTTTTGAAGCGTGATTTCAACAGGCTGGGTACCACTCTGGTTTATAGTGCACTGGTTCTGAACAGGTACCTTTTCGCAGTCGAAGTAGCTTGAATTTATTTGTCTGACAAGCGTCTGACCCAAAATGAATTGCTCTTGTTTCGGGCTGAGATTGGCACCTTCTTTGGAAATCTTCATCAATCCGGCCAGGCTTGCAAGCGTTTGCTGCTGCCGTTCTCTCGGCTGAGAGTCAAAGACAATGCGGCGATAGGCGTGGTGTCCAGACGCACGTCCGGCTGAGTTGACTCCACCTACGGCGACGATTACGGGCAATCTGGACAAGGCAATGACTCAGTGAAGCTGTTACGGGAACCTTCTGTTGGCAAAATTCGTCCTTGGGCTGGTTGCGGCCCTGGTCAGCTGACTTCTTTCAGCCGCGGCATCAAATCAACAAAATTGCAGGGCTTGCTGCGAGCATCCAGCTGTGTTTTGAGGATCATTTCCCAGGCAGTCTTGCAGGCGTTGGTTGACCCGGGAAGGCAGAATATGAAGGTGCCGTTGGCCACACCGGCCAAGGCCCTTGACTGTATTGTCGACGCACCAATTTCCTGAAAGGACAGAGATCGAAAGAGTTCTCCAAAACCCTCAACCAGCTTGTCAAACAGTGGCAGGAGTGCTTCGGGAGTGGTGTCTCTTCCAGTAAAGCCGGTGCCACCCGAGGTGATGATTACCTGAACAGCCGGATTTGCAATCCATGCCGATACTTTCGCTCTTATCTCATAGCGGTTGTCCTTGCTCATCAACCGGTCGGCCAACGAATGCCCGGACTGGGTAATGAGGCTGGCCAGCGTTTCTCCTGAAGTGTCATCCTCCAGAGAGCGGGAGTCAGATATGCTGAGCAGGGCGATATTGAGTGAAGAAAACTTGGGTGTCTTCAAAACGAAACCTTGAACCAGGAGCATCGGAGTATGGCCTTTCATTGTCCGAAATGCTGCTCCAAAGTGCAAACATTGCCCGCTGAAGACGCTACAGGGCGACCTTCGGTCTTTCGGCTGTTTCCTGAACGGGGCTTGACCGGGTCTTCTTTACGATATATCGGCAGGGCTTTCTCAGTTATAATCGAGTCCTTGTCAGACGCAGAGAACAGACAGCCTGTTACGAGGGAGTATTAATCATGGATGCAGCTTTAAGACAAGGGGACAAGGCCATTTTCTCTTCACTGGAACCGAGCATGCTTCGGCCGCCTGAGTTCAACAGTGTAGAGGAGGAGCGGCTGGACAGAAAGCGGCGTCTGGTAGCTGCTTTTCGGCTGTTTGCCCTGAATGGTTACGACGAGGGTCCGGCTGGCCATATTACGGTCAGGGATCCCGAATTTCCGGATCGTTTCTGGGTTAATCCATTCGGAGTACATTTTTCCCGCATTCGAGTCAGGGACCTGCTGCTGGTCGATCACGACGGAAAAATCCTCGAAGGAAAATTCCCTCTTAACAAGGCGGCTTTTGCCATTCACTCTCGGCTGCACCGCCTGCATCCTCGCATTGTCGCCGCTGCCCACTCTCACTCACTTTACGGAAAGGCATTTTCAGCACTGGGCAGGCCGCTGAAAATGATCACCCAGGACTCGTGTGCATTCTTTCAGGACCATGTACTGTTTGACAGTTTTGGCGGCGTGGTCCTTGACCTGGAGGAAGGCGACAGGATTGCCGGTTCGCTGGGCGATGCCAAGGCTGCGATTCTGCAAAACCATGGCTTGTTGACGACGGGTGCCTCGGTCGATAGTGCAGCCTGGTTTTACATTTCGATGGAGCGTTGTGCCAAGGCCCAGCTAGTCGCTGAAGCAGCCGGAGAGGTGATCGAGATTCCGCCTGAGGTAGCTCGAATAACCTACGAGCAGGTAGGAACCGAACAGGCCGGCTGGTTCAGTTTTCAGGGACTGTACGACATGATCACGCAACAGACCCCCGATCTGTTTGACTAGCCGGCCAGTCACCGTCCGTTCATCGATTCCGGATTCCAACCTGTTCAAGTGAGTCAGTTGCCCACAGACATAGACGATCACCTGTTTTCAATAACCGAAGATCTGGTTCAGGACATGTCGCTGGCTCCTCAATCCGGCGTGGGGCTGGCAGCCAGCACAAAGGGGTTGCTTTCTTCGGATCAGATCGACCAGCAACTGGCTTTTTTAAACGATCTGGATGTTGACTCCTATGTCGATTACTGCGTCTCTCCTGCTTCTGCCCCAAACAGGATTTCGGCTCGTCAGGTTATTGAGCAGATAGCCAGCAGCGTTTCCGATCCTGTCGTTCAAGGCCCCTATTATTCGGCGGTCATAGAACTCGATTTCGGAGCTGAACCGAGGCAGATTGGCGTCATTGCCCAGGATCGGTCAGCACGCAATGGCGTTTGGCTGCCAGAGCACCACCTGCAGGCGACTCGGGATGTCTATGGC
>RKSB01000079.1 GCA_007571095.1 K189A clade bacterium
CTTCCGGCTGCGAAAGATTGGGCGGTTCTGCAGGAGTCAGCAGGTCGGCGGTGACTATCTTCTCTCGGTCGAAGTCTGCAAGATTGGTTTCGTAGTTCAAAAACAGGTCGTCTTCGTCGAAGTAGATGGTCAGAAAAAATTCAACGATCTCTTCATCGGGTCGTTGCAGGCGATAGACATAATCCCACCTGTCCTGATCAAAAATATGCTGAACCAGAGGTGCACCCAGTACGAACTGTACCTGCTTCTTGGTCATTCCGGTTTCCAGAGGCTTCAGCATCTCCTGAGTGACCAGATTGCCCTGCTGAATGGCGACCTTATAGACTCTCAAGGCACCGAAACACCCAGACAGGAGAAAAGCCAGGCAAAACAACCAGGCGAAAGTTCTGAGGGTTTGCCTCTTGTTGTCGCAACAGCCGAGTGGAGTTTTCATGAAGACGCCGCCCTCTCTAACATTTCGCTGGCGTGTGCGAGATTGCGGCGAGTCAGGTCGCTGCCCGCCAGCATACGGGCTATTTCAGCGGTACGTTCGCCCTTGTCCAGCCACTTGAAGGAGGTGGGATTATCACACGCCCTCGATGTCTTCTCCACACAGAGGTGGGTATGGCCATACACTGCAATCTGGGGCAGGTGAGTGACTGTCAACACTTGACGTTGACTCGCCAATTGACGCAGCAGCAAGCCCACTTTGGCTGCCACAATGCCGCCTATACCTGCATCGGCTTCGTCCAGAACCATTGTCGGCAGGCTTTCTTCCACTTTCGACAGAAGCTGGATGACCAGACTTATTCTGGATAACTCACCTCCGGAAACCACTCGCGTCAAGGGGCGCGTTGGCTGATCTTCAAAAGTACTCAGCATGTAGGTGACTCGTTCGGTACCCGTGGACGACGGCTTGTCGGCATCCACATCAATGCCGAAACGGCTGTTCGGCATGCCCATGTCGGGCAACCAGGCGTTGACCTTGGTTGACAGTTCGGCAGCAGCCGTCGTGCGGGCCTGGCGAAGCCTGGCTGCCTGTTCTGCATAGGCTGCCTCGAGCTGTTCTTTTTCGGTCTGTAGCGATTCGGCGTCCCGTTTCGCCTGCTCCAACTGCTCTTTTTGTTCGCATAGACGACTCGTCAACTTGTGGAGCTCCGCTGGCGAAACCTTGTGTTTTCTGGCCAGATCGCCCAACAGGGCCAGTCTGGCTTCCACCCATTCCAATCGCTTGGGGTCTTCGTTGAGACCGTCTGAATATCGCTTGAGTTCGCTCACCGCTTCGAGCAGGTTGACCAGGCTGGTATCGAGGAGGTCACAGGCGATACCCAGTTCAGGGGCGGTAGCCTGTATCTGCTGTAGTGTTTCAAGGGATTTCGAGAGCGAGTCGGCGGTGCTGTCCGACTCGCCAGACAGAGTGGTAAGGGCCGAAAACACCGCTGCTTTCAAGTCCTGCAGGTTGGCCAGCCTGCTGTGCTCAATTTCAAGAGCCTGTATCTCTCCGCTGCCGATGGCGGCGGCTTCCAGCTCCTCCAGTTGATAGACAAGCAGGCTCAGCCTGTCCTGACTCTGGTCGGCCGGCGAATTCGGGCGACTGAGGGCCCGGGCGACTCGATCAATGGCCTCGTACAAGCGTCCGGTTTCTTTACGCAGAGCCATCTGGCCGGTGAGGGAATCGAGAATTCTGAGTTGTTGCGAGGGTCGCAGGAGTTCCTGATGAGACTGCTGGAGGTGCAGGCTCAACAGCATTTCGCCGATTGTCCTCAGTTGTCGGACATTCACCGGCGTACCGTTGATAAAGGACCGAGAGCGGCCGTCTCTGGGCAGAACCCGTCTCAACAGGCAGACATCTTCATCCATCAAATGGTGATCGAGGAGCCACTGACGAACCAGTGGCGAATCGTCGAGATCAAAGGCGGCTGTGACTTCGGCAAAGTCAGACTCCGCACGGATCATATCCGAGTCTCCACGGCCACCGGAAACCAGCAACAAGGCATGAATCAACAAGGATTTTCCAGCTCCGCTCTCGCCGGTAATCACGGTCATTCCGGCACCAAAATCCAGATCCAGCGATCGGACTGACACAAGGTTACTGATATGCAGATGAGTAAGCATTCAGGTGAAACACACTCGGAAGAAACAGAGAGCAGAATGCACTCTTGAAGATTTGTGCTCAAGCTCCATATTGAACAAAGACAGGCATTCGGCTTTGGTACTTGAATATGATAGCAAGTGAACAGAACGAACTCGGCAAGGCTGAAGAAGAAGGTACTCCGAAAACGACCAGCGAGGAACTCGGTGAGCCAGAGGCTTCGGCGGCCACTGAAGACAAACCGACCGAAAAGGACACCGAAACAAATCGTCCGCCGGAAGACCTGTCAGCAACTTTGAAGCATCTGGAGGGCCGCGTGGAGGAACTTCAGGATCAGCTGTTACGCAGGCAGGCAGAGGTCGAGAATATTCAAAAGCGGGCGAGTCGAGAAGCCGCCAATGCACGCAAGTTTGCTCTGGAACCTTTTGTAACCGATCTTTTGCCGGCCATCGATAGTTTGATCAAGGCCAGAGAGTCACTGCAAGACTACCAGAAACAGCAGGCCGACAAGCCCAATCTGGCAGATGGTGTAGCCCTCTGCCTTCAGCAGCTGACTGATGCAATGAAAAAAAATGGTGTTCGGCAGATCGATCCTCTGGGCGAGCCTTTTGATCCAGGCTTTCATGAGGCTGTAGCCATGACGGCCAACGAGCAGGCAGAACCCAATACAGTACTGGAGGTCTATGAAGTCGGTTACACCCTGAATGATCGCTTGATCAGAGCCGCCAGAGTAGTGGTCAGTACACTGGAACAAAAAAACTGACTCGACCGGACAACAGCCACCGGGCAACTTGAAATCGGGCAGTTTGCCCTCATCTTTAACAAGAGGATGCTGACAGACAGTCAGACCCCTCATTAAATCGAAAAAGCAGGAGAATAAAAATGAGCAAGATGATCGGAATAGATCTCGGAACAACAAACAGTTGCGTAGCGGTGATGGAAGGCCAGAAGGCCAAGGTCATCGAGAATCACGAGGGTGATCGAACCACACCTTCAATCGTCGCCTACACCGAAAACGATGAAATTCTGGTAGGCCAGTCAGCCAAAAGGCAGGCGGTGACCAACCCCAAGAACACCCTGTTCGCAATCAAGCGATTGATCGGTCGCAAGTTTGGCGACAAGGTCGTCAAGAAAGACAAGGACATGGTGCCTTACGAGATCGTAAAGGCCAAAAATGGCGACGCCTGGGTCAGGGTCAAGGACAAGGATCTGGTTCCGCCCCAGATCTCGGCGGAAGTTCTGAAAAAGATGAAAAAAACCGCCGAGGATTATCTGGGCGAAACGGTAACCGAAGCTGTCATCACGGTACCGGCCTACTTTAATGATGCCCAAAGACAGGCCACCAAGGATGCCGGACGTATAGCCGGTCTGGATGTCAAACGGATCATCAACGAACCCACTGCTGCCGCCCTGTCTTTCGGGCTGGACAAGGTCAAGGGCGAGTGCAGGGTCGCGGTCTATGATCTGGGCGGCGGAACCTTTGATATTTCCATCATTGAGATCGCCGAGGTTGATGGCGAGCATCAGTTCGAAGTGCTTTCGACCAACGGCGACACCTTTCTTGGTGGAGAAGACTTTGACCTTGCCCTGATCAACTATCTGGTCGACTCCTTCAAGAAATCCGACGGCATGGATTTGCGCAATGACCCCCTGGCTTTACAACGCCTGAAAGAGGCAGCCGAGAAAGCCAAAATCGAGCTTTCCTCCAGCCATCAGACCGAAATCAATCTGCCTTACATTACTGCCGACTCGTCGGGGCCCAAGCATCTGGTCACCAAACTCACTCGTGCCAAGCTGGAGTCGCTGGTCGAGGAACTGGTGGAACTGACTTTGAAGCCGGTCAGAGAGGCCCTCAAGGACGCCGGTCTGCAGGCGGCCGAAGTTGACCACGTACTTCTGGTTGGCGGACAAACCCGCATGCCGCTGGTACAGGAAAAGGTCAGGGAAGAGTTTGGCAAGGATCCGCGCAAGGACATCAATCCGGATGAAGCGGTGGCCATAGGAGCCGCCAGCCAGGCCGGCGTATTGTCCGGCGAGGTCAAGGATGTGCTCCTGCTGGATGTGACGCCGCTTTCTCTGGGCATCGAGACGCTGGGTGGCGTGATGACACCTCTGATCGAGAAAAACACCACCATACCCGCCAGAAAAACACAGGTTTTCTCCACTGCGGACGACAACCAGACGGCTGTTTCGGTACATGTTCTGCAGGGTGAGCGCAAGCAGGCCGGTGCCAACAAAACGCTGGGGCGGTTTGAACTGTCCAACATTCGTCCGGCACCCAGAGGCATGCCCCAGATCGAAGTCTCCTTTGACATAGATACCAACGGCATCCTCAATGTGTCAGCCAAAGACAAGGACACCAACAAGGAACAATCCATCACGATCAAGTCTTCCGGCGGACTGAGCGAAGACGAAATCGAGCAGATGATTTCCGATGCCGAAGCCAATACGGCGGAAGACGAGAAATTCGCCGAAATGGTCGAAATGCGCAATCAGGCGGATGCGATGATTCACGCCAACAGGAAGATGCTCTCGGAAGCCGGCGACAAACTGGACGAAGAGGACAATCAGAAGGTTACGGATGCCATCGAGCAGCTGGAAGAAGCCTTGAAGAAAGAAGACAAGGCGGAGATTGAATCCGGTATGCAGGCACTTGGCAACATTTCGGCTGACCTGGCTCAGAAGGCATACAAGCAGGAAGCCTCATCGCCAGACGCTACCGAATCGAGTCAGAGTGCGAACGATGGAGACGTTGTGGATGCCGAATTTGAAACGGTGAAAGATGCCGACAGTAAGTGACAACCGTCGTCAACAGCGACTGCTCGATTCATCCGAAGGAGCTTGAGCTATCACTCGTTGCAGGATTCGACCAGGCGGCCAGGCGGCGGATTTTTCTTCGGCGGCTTTTCGGGCAAACACGGACCACTTTTTTTGAGTGCCGTCGGGTTTATGATTGAATGTCAGGCTACAAGTCGAGACTTTCGGGATGGCTGACAGGCAAGACTACTACGAAGTGCTGGGCGTCAACAGGAATGCCAGTGGCTCCGAAATAAAGAAAGCCTTTCGGCGGCAGGCTCAAAAGTATCACCCGGATCGTAATCCCGACAAGCCCGAGACAGCTGAACTCTTCAAACAGGTCAATGAGGCCTATGAAGTACTCTCGGATTCCCAAAAGCGCAGCATCTACGATCAATATGGTCACGCCGGCCTGGAAGGCAATTTCGGAAGTGCTCATGCGAGCGACCTGAACTCTGCATTCTCCACGTTTAACGACCTCTTTGAAAATATTTTCAACGTGAGTTCGGGTGGACGGGCAAGGGCCACTCGTGGAAGAGGTGCAGACCGTGTGCTGAATTACGAAATCAGCCTGGAACAGGCTGTGTTCGGAGACTCGGTTGAGCTATCCATTCCCGTCGAGGCCAGTTGTGATACCTGCGACGGTACGGGTGCAGAACCCGGGACCAAAAACGAGAAATGTCGGCATTGCGATGGTAGCGGCCACATCGAAACCGCTCAGGGTATTTTTCATGTTCAGAGAAGCTGCCCTGTCTGCCGAGGTCGAGGCAGGGTTATCGCAAGTCCCTGCACAGATTGTGGAGGCGAAGGTCGAGGCCAGAAAAATCAAAGGGTGTCCTTTGCGATCCCCAGAGGCATTCAGAACGGGACCAGAGTAAGGCTTCAGGGCCAGGGAGATGCCGGATTCGGCGGCGGCCCACCGGGTGATTTGTTTATCCGCATTCTGGTGCAGCCACATCCGGTATTTACTCGAAAGGGAAAGGATTTGCACTGCATAATTCCGGTGAGTTTTGTCGATGTCTGCCTGGGCGGAAGAGTAAAGATACCGGCCCTGTCCGACTCTTATATCAGCCTGGAAATACCTCCCGGAACAGCTTCGGGTTCCGTGCTGTCGGTCAGACAGGCCAGAGACATCAACCTGATGTGCCGAATACAGATTGAAACTCCGGTCAAGCTGACTCGGCGACAAAAGGAACTGCTGACCGAATTCAGGGAATCCTTTGCCAAAAAAAGTGGCGAAGCACAGGTGCCCAAACAGACGGAATGGATGCGGAAAGTCAAAAAATTCTTTAAGGCCGAAGGCAACCAGAAAGGCAGGCGGGCCAAAAGGTAGTCAGCGTGGGCGAGCAAACTGACATCCTGATTGCCGGTGCCTGCGGCCAAATGGGAAGGCAACTGGTTCAACTGGTTGATCAGGAAGCGGGTTGCCGATTGGCGAGTGCCTTTGAAGTCTCTGGGCATCCTGACATAGGCAGGGACGCCCAAAGCCTTTTTGGAATTCATCAACCGGGAGTCGTCTTGAGTGATGATCTGGCAGGTTGCGTTCAGCAGGCTGAGGTCGTCATCGAGTTTACGCGTCCCGACGGCACCATGCAGCTGCTGGACGAGTGCAGGCGACAGGCAAAGGGCCTGGTAACGGGTACCACAGGTATGACCGAGGACCAGAAACAAAGGCTGCGCGAGGCGGCGAAAGAGATCCCTGTCATATCGGAGCCCAACTTCAGCGGCGGCCTGAGCCTCATGTTTGATCTGGTTCGGCGGGCGGCTATGGTCGAACGGGAGGCCGATGTTGAAATTCTCGAAATACACCACAGCAAAAAACTGGATGCTCCGTCAGGAACTGCCCTCAAACTGGGAGAGACGATCAGCACCGCCAGAGGAGGCAACTTTGAACAGGAGGCCTCGCTCCACAACCGTTCCGGCAAAAGGCAAAAGGGCAGCATAGGCTTCGCTTCTTTGCGGGCGGCAGACATAGTCGGCGA
>RKSB01000200.1 GCA_007571095.1 K189A clade bacterium
CGGGGCAACCAACCACCTCTATGGCATCAACCTCAAGACAGGGGTTGTCCATGTCACCACTCGAACCGGCTTCAAGGCCATCTTCAAGGTGCTGATCGGTATCAAGAATACTTCTCCCGGTGGCGGAAGCGGTGGCGACCCGGGAGTTCCACCGGCAGCCCCCGCCGGTGCAGGCGTCGTCGCCGGCGGTGCTCCCGGCCTCGCCGACATCGCCAGAGGCGCCGACAACCTGTCCGACCTCGAAGACACCAGTGATCTCAGGCGTATCGCCGAGAACGCAGGCGAAATTGAAGACACAGTGAATGTCGGCGGAGGACAGCTGCAACGCGGCTCCCTGCTCGACATCGCCGAACAGCTCGAAGAGACCGCCGCCGCCGAAAGGCTTGATGCGGCCTATGATCGCCTGCTGGCCAACCTCACCGCAGAGCTCGAACGGCTTGAACAGGGTAGCGACCTGACAGACACACTGCCTGGCTTAAGGCAATTGGGTGACGGCGAAGACGGTACCAACCTTCGACAACTGGTTGAGGCCGACATTGAGCCACCGGCGGGTGCACTCACAGGCACAGACGCCCTCGACAACACGGACGACGCCGGCCGCCTGACTGACCTCGATCTGGACTCACTGGACGGTGCTCCACCCGACTGGGACAACCCGGAACGCAGCCCTCGTTTTCAAACCGAACTGGCCGACTTTGAGTTTGACTCGGCCTACCAGAACCTGAGTGCTCAGGAAATGGAGTACCGAAGGGGATCAATCTATAAAGGCGGAGAAACCCGATGGGTCAACTGGCAGGCAAATTTCGCCGCCCAAAAGGCCAGACTGGATGTTACCGAGCTATATCGCGCCATACTGTTCCAGTCACCCCCCGCCGGTGTGGTCGATGGAAATGCCTGGCTGAATACGGTCAAGCAACTGGATGCCAGCCAGGCGCGTACTCGGCTGCTGACCCAGTTGCAAGAGGCCAGAGCGGCCGGAGACTATGACAAGTACATCTCGCTTCAACACCTGGTCGATTCCGTCGATATTCAGGCCAAAAAAATCATCACGGATGGCCTGAACTCAGCCCAGCAGTTGAGTGAGGCCGGCTTTCCGCCGCTGGCCGACACTCTCGACAAAAACAGGTTGCTGGAGGCCATTGATGCCGAAGAGGCCAGAGTACGGGATGCACTCACAATTCTCGACAACCCCACGCCGGAGCAATTCCAGGAGGTAACCCATCGAGTAGGGGCACTCACGGCTGCCCGAAATGCGATCAATGACGGCCTGGACCCGGTCTCGATTCTCAACAACGACATTCTGGGTGTGAGCAACTCCTCCTTTGCGGACGCAATCCTGGTCGCTTCCTACGAGGACAGTCGTCAGTTCGTCGAGTCGCTGGTAACGGATCCAAAGTACTCGCTGACGAGTCCGGGACAACAGGTCAAAGCGAGGGGCTCGGACGGCACTCGGAAAATTCGTTTCAAGGCACCGGAAGAAGGCAGCGGCTACGAAGTCCTGACGGAGATACAGGAAATTCCGACACGTTTCGACCCTGACAACATTCCCTATGCACCATTCACAAACATTCCGGAAGATTTCAACTTTGCAGACAGCTATGCCGAGCTGATTCGAAAGCAGCAGCAGAGCGAAGGAGTCTCGGCGGCGGCAGCGAGTCATTTTCGACAAGACCTGGATACCTACGCCCGAGAACATCTCTACCGCTGGTACCCTGACCACTTTACAGACAGTGGCCGAGGGCTGGTTCTGGAAGACCTGGATGCAGAGAAAGTACGGAACATTCTTCTTGAGGAGGCAGAGGAAGCGAGAAAGGCCGTAGACGTAGCGAGAGAGAGCGGAACTTACTCCAAAAAGTCTTCCAAAACTCTTTTCAGAAGGCTGAGGTTCATCACCTACGCAATCGATCACCTGGATGATCGATTGGCCAGAGCCACAGAAAAGCTTGCGCAGGCACAAGCCTACCTCGATCTTGGGGCAAAACTGCCGCTGTCGGACACTGTGAATGTCAACAAGCTGCTGGCTGAAATCGTCGAACTTCGGCAGGGATTTGAGTTCAGCGACCAGGATGCGGGAACGCTGCTGCTGTTGGACATAATCCGCAATATCGAGGACAACGTTGGGAGCGGTTACAACCCGTTGCCAGACCTGGACATCGAAATCCATCGCCTGAAGAACCTTGACAGTCCGACAGAGGAAGAGGCCGCCGCTCTGGTGTTTCACGAAGAGATACGCAAGCGGATAGTAGAAGCACTCGGCGATGCCGACTCAAGAACAACTTCACCCTTCGATCAGGCGGATGATTCGGGTGGCTGGCTGGAATACACCGAATGGAGCGAAGTCGATGACTTGTTGCGAAGCCGCCAGGCGACGGACACCGACATCGAAGACCTTCAGTTAGCCGCCGGCGGGCTGGATGATATTCCAACCAGCTCAATCTCGCCGGAGACGAGTATTCAGGGGAGTGCCACCTTTCCTCAACAGGCAGGTGTCGACCTCGATGGAGCAGCCGCCCTGCCCTCAGCACTGGTCGATTCAGAGGCCGAGCATCTATCCGAACTGAAGACCCAACTCACCGACATCACCGATATTCCTGAAGAAGTCAAGGATTCACTCAGCCTGAACGTGAATCAACTGGAACTTCGTCTCGAAGTCGACACACCACCGAGAGAACTAACCGATTCTGCCGACGGTGTGAGGGCACAAGACCTGCTGGACCCCGGCTCAGGCGACAACCTTGAATACAAGTATGTAAGAGTCGAGGACAGCAGGCCAGAGGCCGGACTTGACAATGCAGGAGACTTGTCCCCCGAGCTCGGCGAACAACCGATAGTACCGCCGACGGCCGGCCAGCAGCCGTCACTCGCCGATCTGGCGAGGCAGCAGGTGGCGGACGGTAAAGTACCGGAAGGGCTGGACACGAGAGACATTCAGGGAGACTGGCATATTGACTCCAACATGCTCAGGCGCTCGGCGGACAATCCGGCTTCCGTGATCGCAGGGGATGCACTGGCGAATGCAGTCAGAAGCCTTGAAGAAGGCACCGACCCCAGAAGAGCACTGAATGACGGCATTGCCCGGCTCGAAGAGCTTGGACGAACCGAGGATATCGATGTCTCTCGCCAGCTTGACGAACTCAAGCAGGCCAGAGGGCTGTACGAGTACGAACTGAACGCCCACATCAACGGGCTTGGGCAGAGGATGGCAACCCCGAGTATCGATCTCGAATCCGGCAAGCTCGGGCGACTCGACGACGGCGAGCAGCCGCCCTTTGTAGAGGGTGGCCGAAAGCTCGATGGCGAAACACCTCCCCCGCCTCCGGCCGGCGAAGACTTGTCACCCGCCGACCTGGCCAGACAACAGGTGGATGCCCATCAAGTACCGAAGGGGCTGGATACGACTTCTATTCAGGGAGACTGGCGTGCTGACTCGAATCTGCTCAGGCTCGAACCGGAAAATCCGGCTTTCGCCCTCGTTGCCAACAGCCTGGACGATGCGATTCTAAGGCTTGAAGACGGCATCGACCCCACAAGAGCACTGAATGACGGCATCGACAGGCTGGAGGACCTGGGACGAACCGAAGGCACGAATGTCGCAAGCCAGCTTGACCAGCTGAAGCGAGCTCTCGAGCGATACGAAGATGTGCTGGATTTCCACATCGGCTCGCTTGAAGGCAGCATAAACCTCAACAGTCCGCCACTCTCCCCAGCCGGCGGATCCAACGCCCTGGAAGCGGCCAATCGTGCCGTTCAGGAAGGCTCGGTGCCCTCGGGTCTCGACACCACAGCACTCATACAGGCGAGTGATTCGGAGGCCGAATCCCTGCGGGCTCGGGTGGCCCGCCTCAGAAGGAGTGGTCAGTTTCAGAAAGCCGAGGATGTTTCAGACATCGAAGGCTATATTCGCCGGTTGAGTACGGACCTGCGTAGCGGACAGGACCCAAGAACCGCTTTGGATTCGAATATCTCCATGCTGTCCGGCTACGCCCCCTATCCGGACGGCTCCACGCTGGAGAACGAGATCGACCTGCTCAGAAACCTGAGAAGCCAGTACGAGAATGCCCTTCAGTCACATCTCGAAAAACTGGGTAATGTCGGCGAGACGACTGACGGCGGAAGGCTCAGAGGCATTCAGGAGGGAGCCGGACAGACGCCCAATGTAGAAGAATCCATAAGCTCCACAACCTACACAACGACTGTCTCGGAGATCGAAAAAGGCCGTATACCGAGTATCCTCGACGACGATACCATCAATATGCTGAGAGAAAGATGGAATCAAGCGGCGAACAGCGACAGAGGCGTTCCACTGAAAGCCGACATTCGGCAGGCCATCGAGGCACTGGACAAGGGCATTGATCCAAGAATCGGCCTGCGGCGACGAATCGACTCTCTGAGAAATGCCAACAGCCCGGGCTTCGCTTATCTGCGGACACTGATTGACGACTACAACGATCTGCTGGGGGCCTCCCTGCAAAAGTTTCAGCGGATCGAGGGCATCGTTCACAACCTTCAGACCCTGGTGGGCGACTACACCCAGATAGTTGACACCTACCTGAAAAGATATCGAAGGGTCGCAGGTATTGCTGCAATCGAGGAAGCGAGGCCCGCTTCAAACTTTCACGACATCGAGGATGTCGCCACCGGCATTCCCGCCGGCATCGCCGACAACGCCGGCGACGGCGGCAGGTTGGAGAATGCGAGTGACTTGTCCTCCGGCCTCGGCGAAGAACCGCCGATCATACCCCCTGCTGGCGGCGAAGACTTGTCACCGGCCAACCTGGCCAGACAACAGGTGGCGGCCAACAGAGTGCCTGAAGGGCTGGATACTGGATCTATTCAGCACGACTGGAAGCTTGACGCCCTCGCACTCAAGACTCAGGGAACGGAGAATCCGGCGGCCGTTCTCGTTGCCACCAGTCTGGAAGATGCGGTTCAAAGGCTTGAGGACGGTGTCGATCCGAGAAATGTACTGAATGACGGTATCGACAGGCTGCAAGACCTCGGACGAACAGAAGGCGCGGATGTCGCAAGCGAAATTGACCAGTTGAGACGGGCTCGCGAGCGATACGAAGATGTGCTGGATTTCCACATCGGCTCGCTTGAAGGCAGCATAGACCCCCACACTCCGACGGATCCGCCGCCTCCGCCGAATGCACCCGCCGGCGGCTCCGGCGAAAATGTGCGAGAAGCAACTCCTCCGGCTGTTCAGGACGAGCGAGTGTCTCAAGGTCTCGACACCACAGCACTCATACAAGCGAGCGAGCAGGAAGCCGAAGCTCTGCAGTCCAGGCTGAACGACCTCAGAAAACGCGGCCAGTTTGAGAAAGCCAGGGATGTTGAGGGCATTGAAGGCCATATTCGACAGCTGATTACGGACCTGCGTAACGGACGAGACCCAAGAACCGCTCTGGATTCACATATCGCCAGGCTGTCCGACTACCCTCCCTATCCAGACGGTTCCACACTGACAGACGAGATCGACATACTCAGAAACCTGAGAAGCCAGTACGAAGATGCAATTGTGCAGGGCATTCGAAACGATATTCAAGGAGGCTTTACACCGCGAGGCTTCGACAGTGCTACTGTGCTGGAGGAGTTCCATCGACAAAGGAGCCTGATATACAACCAGGCAATGGAACTCTATGCCAAAGAAGGCGAAACAGCCAGAGTCCTGGGCATGGGAACCGTCGAACGGTATATCGACAATGCCATCGTTGACCTGGCGGTCGGTCGGGATCCGGCACTGGACTTGAGAAGACGTATTCGACAACTTGAAACCAGTGCCCACAACGGGCGCAGGTTTGCAGACGAAATTCCAAATGAAATCGACATACTCAGAAGGCTGGTCAGGAGCTACGAAGATGCGGTAAACAGTTATACCAGGCGAAGCTATGGAGTCAATCTGAGGTTGCTGGGGGCGTTTGAAGAAGGAGCCGGCGGCGGTGCCTTCAAGGGTAAAAAAGATAAAAGGTTGCGTTTTGGCACCGAGCAGGTCATTTCCTACAATCCCAAATCACGTATCTACCCTTGGTATAACCCCCGAGCAAAGGTCAGTAACATTCGCAAGCTGATCGAGCGAAGCCACCCGAGAGCTCTCACTGGTGCCGAGGACGGCCTGACGCATCTTCGAAGGGCAGAGAGCATTCCGGAAGGCAGCCTGGGTCAATTGTTGGCACCACCGATCCTGAGGCTGGTCGACTATGCCGAAACCAGTGCCGATCAGGGCGGTATATTCGACGATCTGTTTATTACCCAGGAAGTGGCAAGACTTTCCGAGAGCGGAACACCCACCACGGCACTGGAGACAAGCTCCGGCATTCCCACTCCGGTATTCAATCGACTGACAGAAAATGCCGAGGCTGCTTATGAGCAGGCAAATGTCTTCGACGATTTAAGAATTCGGAAACTCATCGGCGACATAGAAGATTACCGGCAAACCGGCAATGTGCCCGCCAATCTCTACATGGATCTGCACACCAACAGCAGGTTCGGACTCACTCACCAGTTGGTAGTCGATCGAGGTGACCTGGAAAGCTACCGGCTACTGGTTTCTCTGCTCGGTACCGATGCACTGGAAGGAGGCAGGCGAGTCTCACCCTGGCTGGGATTCAACCCATACGTCAACTATTTCTCAACTCAATTTCAGATTGCCCGAAGGCTTGCCAGAGGTATTCTGCAAGCCAAACGTCTTGGCCGGTATGGAGCACTGGTGTCAGGATGGGAGAGAGTAGCCGCCCTGTCGGCACAGAATTGAATATAAGATGAAAAGATGAACTACAGCCTGAACCTCAAACCACAAATCCAACTCTATCAAGTAAAGCCCCTGAAGATACCTCTGTAAATCAAG